>CAYZIQ010000143.1:0-6895 GCA_964478375.1 uncultured Chloroflexus sp.
GCTTTAGCAGTGCTTAAAAAATTGTTTTCAGGACACTAAAATGAGCAAGTCAGGTCAAAGGATAGATTGGATGTGAACGATAGAACGGATCGTGGTATGCTGGCTCAATACCTATCCTTCAACTCCCCCACCGGCAGGACAATCCTCCCTTCTTCCTTCGCACCGATGCACAATATCTCCCCCGGTTTATTGGCAGCCACGTAAGCCGTGTAAGCTGCCACGAGCGCGTCCAACTGTTCGGGGAAATAAATTATTTCCACAGGCAAAATTCCCTTCACCAGACGATGGCGAGTGATCTCCTCGAAGAAATCCATCGGATCCTTGATGCCCACGCCCAGTTCATAAAGGCCCAACTGGCGCTGCAACCGACCTTCCAAAGTCGGTTTGGAGAGCGGTAACTGGCCGAGCAGTGCGCAAAAGGCGACATGCGGATGGGTCTCCAGCCACTGACGGGAGGCGTTCTCGGCCGGATACGGCTGGAACCCCATCTCTGCCAGCTTGCGGTACAGCATAAAGCCGAGTTGCATCCACTCCGGACAAGACTCGGTGCGCCCCGGCGTGGACGAAAGGATGATTCCGCGCTGACGCAACTCGTATTCCGCCATGCGCATGTCCACGCCACGCGGGTAGCCTGGCGTCAGGCTTTGCGCTTCCAGCTTCTTTTTCACCAATCCGATATTCGGCGCGGACGGAGCATTGACCGCCACGGTTACCGCATCCTGCTCGCTGACGAAGGTCAGCACGTCGTCCAGCTCGCCTGCTTCCAATGCCAGCAAACGGCAATCCGGGTCGAGCGCGGCGAAAGTGAAGGGCTTGCGACCGGCGGTCGGGTCAATACCGATGAAGGAAGTGTGGGAAAACGGCATGGCAACAGGTGAAGGAACGGAGGTTTATGGTAAACTGCAACTATAGTGTAGAACAAAAAGGATTCTAATGCAACAGGTTAAACGAGAGCGCACTCATACACGCGGTGGCGCGGCAGTAGAACAAAAAGGATTCTAATGCAACAGGTTAAACGGCAGAGCTTCGACGATAGAGTGTTCATCAAAGATTTGCGGGTGCGCGGTGTCCTGGGCGTCCACGATTGGGAGCGCGAAAAACCCAGGGATATTTTGATCAACGTGACACTGTTCACGGATACGCGCCGCGCCGCCGAAAGTGACGACATCGCCGATTGCGTGGACTACAGCCTGGTGGCACAAAAAATCCGCGCCCTTGTCGCCCCCCAAACTGCGGGGGCGGAGGGCGCAGAGCGGTTTACAGTCGAGGCGCTGGCGGAGGATATTGCTAATCTGTGCCTCAGCCAGCCCAGGGTCCGGAAAGTGATGGTGCGGGTAGAGAAGCCGGGAGCAGTAGAGGGTGCGGAATCGGTCGGCGTAGAAATCGTCCGCTAAAAATAACGCTCCGATGGGGCCTGAGATCCCACCGGACAAAACGTCCATGAGCAAACACTCCCGGAGACTGCTAGTCTCCGGGAGTTTTTCGTAGTGTCAAATCTGCAGCGGAGAAGCGCCGCGCGAGATGTTATCCAGGAATTCCTGGCGCGTGGCCAGGTTCGAGCGGAAAGCGCCGTGCATGGCCGAGGTGGTCATGCGGGCGTTGTGCTTCTGTACGCCGCGCATCATCGTGCAAAGGTGCAGTGCCTCGACCACCACCGCCACGCCTTGCGGCTTGAGCAAATCGCGGATGAGGTCTGCGATCTGGCGAGTCATGCGTTCCTGCACCTGAAGGCGGTGGGCGAACATGTCCACGATACGGGGGATCTTGGAAAGGCCGAGCACTTTCCCGTCCGGGATATAGGCCACGTGCACCCGGCCCATGAAGGGCAGCAAGTGGTGTTCGCACATGCTGTAGAACTCAATATCGCGCACGATGACCATCTCGTCGTACTTGACCTCGAAAAGCGCGCCATTGACAAGGGCCAACGGATCCATTTGATATCCAGCCAGCAGCTCGGCATACATGCGGGCAACGCGCTGCGGGGTTTGTCTCAATCCGGCACGCTTGGGATTCTCGCCAAACGCGCTCAATAGTCGCCGGATGGCTTCCTGCACCGCCCGTAAATCCACCTTGCTGGCTTGAAGCGTCTCTTCAGTGATATTGTCGTCGAAATCAATGTGTTCCATAGTCCACTTCTTTTACTTCTCAAATTCAGAGGAGTTCCCATTTTATCAGGATGATACCACCTCTTCACAAGAACTGGCCCGGAGAGTCTTATCCGAGCCAGTGGAATTCGGGTCCGCGAAGGTCAGGCGAGCTTAGGCTCGATCAAGCCGTAGGTGCCATCCCGGCGGCGGTAAAGCACGTTGATGGCATTGGTCTCTATATTGAAAAATATGAAGAAATTATCGTGACCGAGCATTCTCATTTGCTCCAGGGCCTCCGCCTCGTTCATGGGGGGCAGGTTGAAGGTTTTGCGGCGCATGATAGGGGAAGCAGCAATCTCTTCGTCGGGTTTTTCAACCGGCGGCTCGACAACCGCCTCCGCCGCTGAGCGCCCATCCCCACGACCGCGGTGACGCTTGCCCTTCAAGCGCTCGATCTGGCGCTGCATCTTATCTATAGCAGTATCGAAGGCGGCAAAAATGTCGTCGGAGCGCTCTTCCGTCCGCAAGAGGGTGCGGCGGCCGCGCACGGTGATTTGCGCCACCTGTCGATCCATCACGCTGCGAGCAGATTTGACGTAGGAAAGCTCTACTTTTACTTCTTCGATGTCGTTCATGTAGCGATCAAGCTTAGCAGTTTTTTTCGTGACGTAGTTCCTGATGCGATCGGTAACTTCCATATTTCTTGCAACAACCTCAGTTTTCAAAGCCATAGGCTCCTCCTGAAAAAAGAATTTGTATAACCTCTCGAAAAGTGGGGAATGGAGATTTACAAGCGGACTTCGCCAGCTTGCCAACCCTCATTTTCCCCCAATTATCGAGAAGATACGAATTTGTCAAACATCCTACAAACCATGGCGGGGCAAGGCCCTCGCCAGCGTCAGCGCAAAAACAGCTTCTGCACCAGCAGACAACAGTGCTTCAGCACCAGCGGAAAGTGTCGCACCGGTCGTAGCAACATCATCCATCAACAGAACGGTGTAACCGCCGACCAGATGCGGGTCGGCGCGAAAAGCTCCCTGCATGTTCTCCTGCCGCTCGAACGCCGAAAGTCCCACTTGAGATTTCGTCTCGCGTACGCGGGATAGGGCACGCGGCGCGTATCGCCAACGGTTGAGCGCGGCCAGCGGCATGGCAATCAAACCAACTTGATTATAGCCGCGTTCATGCAGGCGTTCCTTCCCCAACGGGACCGGAACGACGACTTGCACTGGCCAATCCAAGCGGCGGCAGAAATCCGCCAGGGGACGCGCCAGTGCATCTCCCAGCGCCACATTGCGCCGATACTTCAACCGGTGCAACGCGGAACGCACTGGCCCCTCGAAGACGGCCCAGGAACGCAATGCAGTATAAGGCGGCATGTGCAACTGACAGCCTTCACACAATCCCTCACCAGCGACTGGCAGCCCACAAATATTGCAAATGGAACCCGACACCGGCGTGACCTGCTGCTGGCAGTCCGCGCACCAGCGAGCACCCGGCCGACTGCATCCCCCACAAACGGGCGGGTATAGCCAATCCAAAACACCCCACAACCACCCCAAAAGGTGATATGCTCCCATGATAGGGCACAAGACCTAACGCGCCAATGGCAGGAGAGTATCCTTCAAACGAAATGCGGCAGGCGTCAACAATACAATCATAAGCGCCGGAAAGATAAATAGACCCATCGGGAAAACCATTTTAATTGGCGCTTTTCGCGCCTCTTCTTCGGCGCGCTGACGGCGCTTGATACGCATCTGATCAGATTGGATGCGCAAGATCCTCGCCATGCTCACGCCAAGCTGCTCGCTCTGAATGATTGCCGCCACGAAGCTGGTCATCTCAGGGATGCCTACTCGATCAGACATATCCCGCAGGGCCTCACGTCTCAGTTTGCCCAACTGGATTTCGCGGATAGTGCGTCCAAAAGCCATTGAAAGCTGGTTATCCCACTCAGCGTTGACCTTGGCCATGGCGGCATCAAAACCCAGTCCTGCTTCGACGCAGATCGTCAGCAGATCCAGGGCATCAGGCATGGCTTTACGGATTTCTTTTTGGCGGTCAGTAATCCTGCTCTTTAGCCAGAGCTGAGGAAAGAAGAAACCCAATATTGTGAAAATTATCGTGACAAGGAACTCGCGTGATACCGGCCAGTTGTTTGAAAACAAGAATATCAGGAAT
This sequence comes from uncultured Chloroflexus sp., assembly GCA_964478375.1. GTDB lineage: Bacteria > Chloroflexota > Anaerolineae > Anaerolineales > Villigracilaceae > CG2-30-58-95. The sequence goes on from CAYZIQ010000143.1 coordinate 4,269, forward strand.
AACAAGCCTCCAAATGCGCCTGCAACCACAAACCGCAAGGCTAAAAATGAAGTGGCATCCAAGCGCCCGGGATTGCCGGCTAATTCCAGATTCTTCGCCGTCGTATCCACCTGGTGCTGAGGTGTAAATCGGGAGGATATATCGCCCAGACGGCGCACCACAGGTAAGAGCACTCGGTCGGTGAAAGGTTGGGAAAGCTCGATCTCTTCAAGCGAAGCGACCTCCCCCCGTTCACCGAATGCCGCCAAGCGCGCTGTCAAGGGATCTTCTTCCTCCTTTGGCTGTCGTATACCTGCGAAAATGAGGATCACGGTAATGATCACAGTGATGATTACGACTACAATTATTCCAGTCCACATCTCACACCTCGATCGCTGCAATCTTCGTCATGACGAAGTAGCCTATACCAATCATCAGAGCGGCTGTACCGAGTGCGATGATCCCACACAGTCGATTCGCCTCAGCAAAGAACGCCATCATGTACTCCCGGTTAATAAACCAAAGAATCAAAAGCAAACCAAGCGGCATTAAGGCCAGGGCACGCCCAGAATACATTACCTGAGAAGTAAGCGCGCGAATCTCACCCTTGATGCGAATTCGTTCGCGAATCGTGTAAGAGATAATATCCAGAATCTCGGCCAGGTTACCGCCGACCTCACGTTGTATGTTGATCGCGGTAATGACGAAATCGAGGTCTTCGCTAGGGATACGCCGCAAGAGATTGTTCAGAGCGGTCTCCATAGGAATTCCCAATTGCATTTCCTGAACAACGCGGCGAAACTCGTCACTGATTGGCGGCGGCAGTTCTTTGCTCACTGCTTCCAAAGCCTGCATCGTGGAAAAACCAGCGCGCAGTCCATTGACCACCAGATTCAACATATCTGGCAGTTGATCGTTGAAACGCTGCAACCGTCTCGCCTGCTGACGTTTCACGTATAAGCGGGGGATAAATACGCCCGCTACTGCACCGATGAAAGCTGAGGGAAGAAGCCTGCCACCCAAGAAGAAGGCGACAAATGCAAAGCTGGTAATTGAGATTGCATACAGGGCAATGTATTCACCAGGCTTGAACTTCAAGTCGGCCCGTGCCAGCTCGCGCGCGATGCGCTTGCCAAAGGAGGATTTTTCGACGCGCCGATTGACCCAATCTGTCAACGCGCCTTTGGTCTCCTTCGGCGCCTTGGAAACCTTCTCCTCCTCGAGGAATTTGCTCAGCCGCTCGTCCACCAGTGCTTGTTCGCCGGTCAACGAAAACGCCAACCCAATGATAAGCAAGATCAACGCCAAACTGCCGCCAATGATCAAGACAATTATCACCGGATCACCTGCCAATCTTATAAAGGGAAAAGAGTTTATTTTTCATGCCATCCATTAATAGCGTTGACGAGAGCCAACGCCGAAGATGGTTGGAGGTAGGTGAATGCCAACCGCTTCGATCTTCTCCATAAAATTTGGGCGTAAACCTGTCGGCCGCAAGGTGCCGATCACTTGTCCGCTTTCTATTCCTGTTTGCTCGAAGACGAAAATATCCGTTGTGGTGATGACATCACCCTCCATGCCGGATACCTCTGTAACATTGACTACTTTGCGCGTGCCGTCTCTCATGCGTTCCTGATGGATGATCAGATCAATGGCCGAGGCAACCTGCTCACGTATGGCGCGGACGGGGAGTTCCATGCCCGCCATAAGGGTCATGGTTTCGAGGCGTGCTAGTGTATCGCGCGGCGAGTTCGAGTGAAGCGTGGTCAGAGAGCCATCGTGGCCCGTGTTCATGGCCTGGAGCATATCCAACGCGGCCTCGTCGCGGATCTCGCCCACGATGATCCGGTCGGGACGCATACGCAGGGAGTTGATCACCAATTGCCGGATAGAAATCTCGCCGCGACCCTCGATGTTCGGAGGGCGAGATTCCAACGTGACGACGTGTTCCTGACGCAACTGCAACTCAGCCGCGTTTTCGATAGTAATAATCCGCTCATCGCCGGGGATAAAACTCGAGAGGATATTGAGCAACGTAGTCTTGCCAGAACCTGTACCGCCCGATATAACGATATTGATCCTTGCCTGTACGCACGCCTTGATGAATTGCAACGCTTCAGCCGTGATCGTTCCAAATTCCAATAGTTGTTCGACAGTAATGGGCGTCTTGGCAAATTTACGGATTGTCAAGGTCGGGCCGACCAGTGAGATAGGAGGAATGATGGCGTTGACGCGCGAGCCATCAGGTAAGCGGGCGTCCACGTACGGACTGGATTCGTCAATGCGCCGCCCAAGCGGAGCCACGATGCGGTCAATGATGCGCATCACGTGGTCATTGCTTTCGAACGTCACCGGTACACGGTGGAGCTTGCCCTTACGCTCAATGTAGATATTCTTTGCCCCGTTGACCATGATTTCTGTCACCGAGTCATCTTCCAGCAGGGGTTGCAAAGGCCCAAAGCCGAGGATCTCGGCCGCGATTTGCTCGAAAAGCCGAGCGCGCTCGGGCCGGGATAGAACGATGTTTTCCTCACTGAGTATCTGCTCATACAGGTTCTGGATCGTCTGGCGTACTTCCTCTGTCTTCGTAATATCCATCGAAGGATCCAACTCGGCTAATAGCTTGTTTTGAACGCGCGTTTTCAGGT
>CAYZIQ010000144.1:0-6779 GCA_964478375.1 uncultured Chloroflexus sp.
TTCGACGAGGCGCGCCATAAGGCGCCTGCGGCGCTTACTATCCCCAGCGATATCCACAGGTACGGAAGAGCAAAGGTGTCTGTACTAAATCCCTCAAAGACCAATGCGAGCAGGACAAAGATCCCAAACCAGCCAACTGTCCTATTAAGCCAGGAAGTGCTGCGCTTTAAAGACCACCCCGATCGCAATAGCAGGTAACACCATGTGATGAATGCAGAAAAACCAGCAATGCCCGTCTCGGCTAACAGGCGCACCCATAGGCTTTTGATGTTGGGAACGACCGTCGAATGATAAAAGATACTCACTACTTCGGGCTGACTCCAGCCGTAGACAGGCACAGCGCTCTGGAAGTAAAAACCGGCGTTTCCCAAGCCGGTCCCAACGAGTGGATGAACGCTGAAAACATTCCAACCACCTACCCAGTAGACATAACGTTCGACGAAGGTCAGGTAGTTGAAAAAGATATATATGTTCGCGGTGATTGATTTCAGTTTCGCCAGGGAAGTGATCTCAAAGAAACGACCTAGCCTCCAGTCGACATGGGATAGTGCGTACACCAGGGCTGATGCTATCAAAGCATAGGTTGCCAAAAAAGCGATCAAAAAAACAACTGGCAGTAAATAAGAAAGGATCCTCCGCAGGATGGAGGACAACCGGACAAGGTGCTCCAGCACCCATTTTTGAACCCATCCGGCCAGAGCGATATTGAAATAGGCTCCCAGGAATGCCAGAACAGCGAGGAAGGACAATGTGCCGATGCGGGAGGAAAGGAATAAGATCACTGCACCGACCACCAGCAGCAGGTTCTCAAGACGAAATTTCCAGAGGCGGAAGGAAAAGGCAGACTGGCCGGTCAGGGAAGCCGCCAACCAGAATGGCAGATAGAATAAATTCAATTGCTGTGCCAGCCAAGAAGGCTCGAAAGCAAAGCCGGTCATCCGTCCCCTAAAAAGCCCGCGGATGGAAAAGAACGACTGCAGCCTGACAATCAACTCGGGATAGTTATTGTGGAATACGTAAATGAAAATCCCCTGTACGGCGCTCCAGACAAGCATGATCCCGCCGCTGATATCGATCAACTTTAATGTGAAAGTCAACTTGCTATGTGAACTGGTAAGCCAGGCGGATGCTGTAAAGTAGAATGCTGCACCGATCATGAGCGCAAGAAGTGCTTTTGTCTCCTCCTTGAAAACCGTCCCCATCTTGTAGGAAGGAATCAAAAGGAAAAAGGCAAAGGCGCTGGCAACAATGGCAATGGATACAAAAAGGATAAATGGGACCGTCTCGCGCGGCAAAGTGCCCTTTTTTAAAAGGTAAGGGAGCAGCCAGAAAAGTACCAAGAAACCGACCGGGAGGATGGAAGCCGGCGCGACCATGGTGTTGCCGGCCAGGCGGGACAGCAGCGGGAAACTGGTGATCGGCAACAGCAGGATCACCCCTGCCCAGGCAATATCGAGCAAGAGGCGGCCCAAACGCTTGAGGGTCTCAGTCACGGCGCCGAACCTTGCGAACACTCGTTATCCAGAGCGAAATGAAAAAGCCAATGCAGGCGCCTGCCAAAACCAGCCCCCCTTTGCCATATAGGACGGGCTGTTCAGGGGCTGAAGCGGTGAGAGTCCATGAGACCGAGGTGACCGAAGCAACCCCCTGCCTCAAACTCTGCTCCTGTGCCAGTTCATCCGACCAGGCTTGAATTTTGGCCTGGATCTCATCCAGGGAATACGAACTACATGCTTCAGGAGTAGACGCGGATGCAGAGGCGGGGAGGCAGCCTTGCAGGCCATCGATCAGGCCCTGGAGTTCGTTTGCCAGCAGGGCGTGCTGGACATCATCCTTCAGCGTCTGCTCGGCAAAACCCGCCCAAAGGTTGGCCAATTCCGCCGCCTCCTGCGGGTCGTGAGACCTGACATGGACCAGCCACAAGGCTTCCATGCCTTCCGCGGACAGGTTTTTCCGGATCCAGGAAACTTCCGATGAAGAGTAACCACGGGCCTGCGCCTCGGCGACGAATCGATCCATCACCTGGTTTGAATTGATGACACTTCCGGCCGCGTTGAAGGCTAGATCCATTTCATACTGGCTCAGGTCACGCCTGTCCAGGAAGGTATTGACCGTGATGCCAGCCGTCGCCTCATAGATGGGCGTTCGGAAAAAGTGGAAGGTCCAGCCAACCACTCCCCCAAAAACAGTCATAAGCACAACAACCCACCAGCGCGCGAGCGCGCCCTCCAGGGCTTCACGAGGGGAAAATTCTCGACCATCCATATTTAAACGATTTCCAGAGTCCTGCGCAAGAGAAAGACGAGGAATATCACGCCAACAAGCACAACCGAGCAAAAGATCAAGGTCGCTGTTAAAGGCGGCATGGATAAAGCAATGAAAGCCAGGAAGTTGAGGATAAGGGTCGTCACGTGAATAGCCAATACAGCTCGGTTAGGGTCTAACCCTAGAGCAACAAGACGGTGATATGTGTGCGCTCGGTCTGCATGAAAGACGGGTTTATGCCTAAGTAAACGCGACACCACGACCAGGGTGGTGTCAAAAATCGGGACGCCCAACACCATGATCGGAACGAACCAGGACGATCCTTGAGGAAGATTATCCGGCGCATATATCATGGCAACCGCTGCCAGGATAAAGCCCAACGTTTGCGCCCCAGAATCACCCAAGAAAAGTCGCGCCGGACTGACATTGAAGATATACAACCCAATACAAATTCCAAAAAGAGCCGCACTGAATTGAGCCAATAAAACTTGCCGAGAAATCAGTGCCATACACATGAAGAATGCGAAAGCAATCCCCGCGACACCGGCTACCAGTCCATCCATGCTATCGATCAGATTGAAAGCGTTTGTCATCCCTATAAACCACAAAATGGTCACGCCCCAATCCAGGAAAAGGAGCGTGCTACTGTTGAGAAATGGGAGAGACAAACCTTCCAGAAAGTGCACCGAAACATCTGATGCAATCAGCAAGATCGAAGCCGAAATCTGTCCAATAAATTTAGCGGGTGCCCCTAATCCCTTCGCATCATCCCATAGGCCGAACACAAAGACAATAGCTGCTGCTGCCAAGAGTTTAGGAATATCCCCTTGCCACAAATGGAGAATGGGGACTAGTACTAGTAGGCTCAAGGCCAAAACAATCCCTCCGGCCAGCGGCATGGGGACCGTGTGTCGCTTATGAACTGCGCTCCCCGGTATATCCATGAGACCTACGCGTCTGGCAATCCAAATTGCCAACGGGCAGATTATTATACTTACAAGCATGCCGAAGAAATTTGCCTTAAACAAATTCACTAACTGAATAAATGTTATCGTCATAGTACTGCTCCCCATCAACCCTTTATGCAGGCATCATAAACCCCCAGGGTTTGGGAAATGATCAACCTGCTCGAAAATTCCTCCAGCGCGATTTTTCGGCTGCGTTCCCCCATCGTTTGCCGCTTATCCGGGCATTCAACTAACAGCCGCAGCGCCCTTGCGAGAGAAGGAACATCTCGCGGTGGGACCAAGAGCCCATTCTCGCCGGCCCGGACGACTTCCCTACAGCCTGCCACGTCGCTCGCTACAATCGGACGCCCACAGGCAGCCGCTTCGATCAATGTTTTCGGAAGACCCTCACGATATGAAGGCAAGCAAACAATAGAGGCTTGTGCATATACGTCTTCCATATTTTCTTTCCAACCCCACCATTCTACCACAGCCCCCCTCACCCACGCTCGAAGTTGAGGTCCGGGCACCGAAGCAGGATTCTCGTCATCGCTATCACCGACCAGGGCAAAACGAGCTTGGAGACCATCTGCCCGTAGACATCGCGCAGCAGCCACGAATTCGCCCACACCTTTATCCCACAACAGGCGCGCCGGCAGGATAACCAGAGGGACACCTTGCACTTCGGGCCGTGGAGAAAAACGCCGAGTATCCACCCCAGAGCCGCGGATCAGTGCCACCCGCTTCGGGTCCACGAGATGGTTCTCCAGAAAGATTTCCTGATCATCCGGGTTCTGAAAGATGACCCAGCTAGGCCACAATACCAACCGATAAAGCAATTTGATGAGGCCCCTCAACCAACGACGTCCGCTCCCCTCCATAAAAACATAGCCCAAACCCGTCATCGAGTTGACCACGCTGTGAATGTCGAGCAGGCGGCAAGCCAGCGAACCATATAACACACATTTAACTGTAAATTGATGAACCAGATCTGGCTTTTCTCGCCGGTACAGTTTGAGCAATCGCAAGATAGTCAGGAACTCAACCAAAGGGTTCAGGCTGCGCCGGGACAGCGGGAAGCGCAGCCAGCGAAAGCCCAGCGCTTCCAGGCGAGGCCCATATGTCCCGTCCGGCGAAACCAGCACCACCTCGTCGCCACGGGCGCGCAACGCCTCGGCCAAAGCCAGGCGGAAGTTATAGAGATACCAATCGGTGTTGGCGAACAGCAAAACTTTCACGAAGACTCACCCGTTTGCCTCGAGCCAGGCCTCGAACATCAGAATATCCCATAAATGGTACTGCCAATCGTGCTTCCCGGTCAGATGTTCCTGCCATTTCTGACGGATCGGCCCAGGATTGAAGAAGCCTTCCCGCTTGAGCCGGGTTTCGCCAAGTAGATCCTCGGCCCAGCCGCGCAGCGGACCTCTCAGCCAGGCGTCAATCGGGATGCTGAAGCCCTTCTTTGGCCGCTCGATCATCTGGCGCGGCACGTATTGATAGAGAACCTGCCGCAAGAGCCACTTCCGCTGCCCATCCCGTATCTTCATCGTCAGCGGGAGCTGCCAGGCGAATTCCACCACGCGATGGTCATCCAGATAGGGGACGCGCGCTTCCAGGCTGACGCCCATGCTGGCTCGATCCACCTTGGTGAGGATGTCGTCCGGCAGGTAGGTAACCAGGTCCAGGTACATCATCCAGGCCGTGTAATCCGGCAGATCAGCCCAGGCATCCCGGTTCGTCAAAAGGGTCGCTGGCTCGCCCCCCCCCAGCACGACCGAAGCAGGCTCTTTCCAAAGCGAGACCAGGTCGAAATAGACGGCCTGCGGGCTGCGCGCCGGAAGGATTTCGGCGATCTTGCGTATCTTCTCGCCGGCCTCGGAAATGCGCCAGCGCGAGGGGATGAAGCAGTTCGACAGAAGGGCGTCCCAGAAAGCCGGCGAGACGCCGCGCAGGACAGTCGCGCCGAAGGCCCGGAAAGGTCGGGGCAGCCAGCCGGCGGCCTTCCAGATATTTCTTGCCCAGGTATAACGATTGTAGCCGCCGAAAAGCTCGTCCCCGCCGTCGCCCGAAAGGCTGACGGTGACGTGGCGGCGGGCAAGCTCGGAAATCAGGAAGGTGGGAATCTGGGAGGAGTCGGCGAACGGCTCGTCGTACAAGGCCGGCAGGCGTGGGATGACCGCCTGGGCTTCCTGCGGGGTGACGTACAGCTCGGTGTGAGCGGTGCCGAGGTGGCGGGCGACCTCTTTGGCGTGCTCGGCCTCGTTGTAACCCTCTTCAAAGAAGCCGACGGTGAACGTCTGCACGGGCCGGCTGCTCTGGACCTGCATCAGGGCCACCACCGCCGACGAATCAACGCCACCCGAAAGGAATGCTCCCAGGGGAACGTCGGCGATCATCCGTTCTCGCACCGACTGGCGCAGCAGCGCGTCCAGCCTTTCCCTTGCCTCCTCATCAGTCCCTGCGAAGGGATGCGCCGTGCCCGCTTCGGTCACCTGTCGCGCCGACCAATACGGCGCGGGCGGCGGGTACTCGCCCGCCTGGCTCCCCGTCAGGGTGAGGGTCGTGCCGGGCAGGAGCTTGCGGATGCCTTTATAAATTGTATAGGGAGCCGGGATGTAGTTGTGGCGCAGGTAGAGCGCCAGGGCGTCCCGGTCAATTTCGGCCCGGAAAGCAGGATGTGCCTTCAGGGCTTTGAGCTCCGAGCCGAAGACGAAAACGCCGCCGGTCCAGCCATAGTAGAGCGGCTTGATCCCCAGCCGGTCGCGGACAAGGTGCAGCAGCCGTTCCCGGCGATCCCACAACGCGATGGCAAACATGCCATTAAAACGGCGGACAGCCGGTTCGACCCCCCATTGACGAATGGCGGCCAACATCACCTCGGTGTCGGAATGCCCGCGAAAAGTGTGCCCCAGATTGGAGAGTTCGATTCGCAATTCGGAATGATTATATACTTCCCCGTTATACACGATGACATAACGTCCGTCGGAAGAAAGCATGGGCTGATGACCAGCCGGTGAGAGGTCCAGGATGGCCAGGCGGCGGAAGCCGAAGGCAAGCCCGACCTTAGCGTCTATCCATGAACCCTGATCGTCCGGCCCGCGATGATGGAGGGCGCCGGCCATCTGCTCGACTTTTTCCAGGGACGTTTCGGGAGGGGTGGAATGGGTGGGATCGAAAAAGCCAGCGATACCGCACATGGGGGGTATTATACCTTCGCTCGTTTCCTGCGTGCTTCCCGGGAGGAAAGCACGCCGGCGGTCCCCAGCGCGACCAGGGTCATGATAAAGCCGTAGCGGAAGCGGTACAGCGTGCCGACGTTGGCGACGACCAACCCGTAAACGAGCATCATCCCCGCGCAAAAGATGAGCACCACCCACAACTCGGGCTTGCGCCGCCAGCGCCAGATGGCCAGCGGCAGAAGCGCCAGGCCGATGTAAATGCCGATCATTTCAAAGGCGGAATCACGGCGCATGAGCGTGTTCTGCGCCAGGCTGCCCTGGCCGAACCAGTCGGCGGGAAAGGGCGCCAGGAAAGCGATCTCCGCGGCGCGCGGCAGGTAGGCCAGCA
>CAYZIQ010000145.1:0-6770 GCA_964478375.1 uncultured Chloroflexus sp.
AATGGCAAGGCTACACCCAGTAAGGATAGGAAAAAACCCAACAGGATGATATGAACGGGGCGCCATAGTCCGCTTGCGATGTGGTAGGGGGAAACGTTGGCCGGGCCAGCCGGTTGGGAGTTGGCGTGGGCGTCACCTGTGTTTCGGTTGTTAAAGCAGTCCCCCCTGGAACCGGAGCACTGCCCAGAGCAGTGCTAGTCCAAGAGGGAACAAGGCAAGTATCGGCTGCAATGCAGCGCTGCACACAGGGTACATATTACGTCTTGCCGCGCATGCGCGGGTCAAGCACGTCGCGCAAGGCATCGCCGACCAGGTTCCAACCCATGACAAAGAGCACGAGAGTGATGCCCGGCCAGACGATAATGTACCAATATGTGTTGAGGCTGGTAATCCAGTTGCGGGCAAAGGAAAGCACCTGCCCCCAGTCAGCATAACCTAATTCCGTACCAATTCCCAGGAAAGATAGAGCCGCAAAAGAGAGCACTACATCGCCAATCGCCAGTGAGGCCAGCACCAGCGTCGGGAAGATAGCGTTGGGAATAATGTGCCGGAAGAGAATGCGGCTGTCTTTCACACCAATGACACGAGCCGCCATGATGTAATCACGTTCCTTGATCGAGAGGATATCGCCGCGAATGACACGGGAATAGCCCATCCAGCCGAAGGTGATCAAAGCAATGACGGCAGGGATTACACTTTTCCCGATCTTGGGCGTGATCACGGCCGCCAGGATCAAAGCCGCCAGAATGAACGGCAGGGTTAAGAAGATGTCCACAATGCGCATGATGATGTTGTCCACCACGCCGCCATAGTAAGCCGAGACCGAGCCAACGATGACGCCAATCAGGAACGTGGCTACTACCACGATAAAGCCGGTTTTGAAGGCTGTGCGCGTACCCCAGATGATGCCGTAGAAGATATCATACTGGCCCGTTGAAACGCCCAGGATATGCACCCATTCGTCGGTCTTCATGATCGGTTTCCACCAGAACGGCAGAGGCGGTTGATTGTGGTTCCATTCCGCCCCCATTGGCCTCGGGTTGGGGCTGAAACCATCGCGTGGAATCTTATATGGGTCGTTGGGATTGAGCGGTGGAGCAATCAGCGGCGCCGCCAGCGCAATAAAAATAAACAGACCGATCAATATAAACCCTAAAATAGATGCTGGCGTCTTGAGCAGCCCCTTCACGATGCGGTAGTTATCCGGCCCTAAAAAGCGTTCGAGCCAGCCGATCTCCCGCATCGCGGTCGTTTCACGCAGCAGAGCATTGTCACTGGAAGGAACTGTCTGAGCCATGAAGCACCTCCTAAGCCAGTCGTACGCGCGGATCGATAAATGCGTACATAACGTCAACCACCAGGTTGGAGACAATCAAGATGAGCCCGTTGAAGAGGGCAAAGCCAAGCACCGTAACCACATCCAACTGTTGGGCCGCTTGTGCTGCTGCTGAGCCGATGCCCGGATAGACAAATACCGTCTCAGTGATCACCACTCCGCCCAGCAGGCCGATCACCTGGAAACCGGCCAGGGTTACCACCGGGAGCATGGCATTCGGCTGGGCATGCTTATGAATTACAACTCGCTCCGGCAAACCTTTGGCACGCGCAGTGGTGACGTATTCCTGGCGCAAGGTCTCCAGCATGGAGGAGCGGGTCACGCGCACAAAGGTCGCCCAGCTGATGTACGAAAGAGTAAGGATGGGCAGGAGCATGTGGCGCATGGCATCCAGAAAGACATCAAACCGCCCATTTAGTAAAGCATCAAATGTGAGCAGTGTAGTATAGTGATGGAATGAGTCGGAATGTGCCACCTGGCTGGCCCAGTCCGACAGGCGACCAGGGGGAAACCACCTCAAATTAGCATAAAAGATCATCAGTACGAGCAACCCAAACACAAAGGTCGGGAAGGACGTGCCAATAATGCTAAAAATGCGGGCGGCCTGGTCGATAAATCCATTCTGGTGGACTGCAGCCTGCACCCCCAGCCAGATGCCAACCAAAATAACTGGCGCTAAGGCCCAGATGGTCAGGTCGAGTGTATTTGGGAAACGGTTACGAATGAGCTCAGCCACCGGCTGCGAGGCCACGCGCGAGTAACCAAAGTCCCCGAAGATGATCCCGCCTCTGCGTTCTCCGGTTGTCGGGTTCACAACACCTACCATCCACTTCCAGTACTGTACGTAAAGCGGCTTATCCAGGCCGTATTGCTTGATGACACCCTCGACCGCATGCGGATTTTTGGGAATATCGCGGATGTAGAGGGCCGAACGCTCCACCGGGCTCAGGAACTGCAACATGCCAAAGATCAGCACAGTGACGCCAAACAGCAACACCGGCACGAGCAATAGACGGCGAATAATATATGTTGTCATATTCATACCTCAGTCGAAACGCTTGAATTTTGCCTTCTGGAGCGAGATGAAAACTGCCTTTCATGACGCTCCACAGGGCAAAATTTCTCATCTGTGCGTGGGGACCTGGAAACAGGCCCCCACGCACTTGATCTTATCGGGCCGGTTAATCCTTAGAGAAGATGTAGAAGTATTGGCCAGAATAGATCGGGTTGTAGTAGTAGCCGTGCACCCAGCGCTGCTCATAGCGGCGGGCCGTGGCGGTCGCCAGCAGGATCAGCGAGGGGTTCTCGTACTGCATCTGGTTGACCTGTGCATAGATCTCGGCGCGCTTGGCCGGATCGGTCTCAGAAACGCCCTTGTTGAGCAGTTCCTGATACTGGGAGGTCAAGTCAGCCGGCAGGCTCTGACGGCGGCCATAGGTACCAATCAAATAGGGCTGATACCAGTTGTGGGCGTCGTGGATGTCCTCCAGCCAGCCGCTGATGAACAGGGGCAGGGTCTTTGCGCGCTGCGACTGCAGGAAGGCCGGCCACGGCAGGCCGAGAACCTCAACCGAGAACTTGTCGTTGACGCTGCCCAGATCGGAGGCCAGAATCTCGGCCACAGTCTGGCGGGAGGTGTTGCCCTGGTTGTAAATAACCTGGAAGCGGAAGCCCACATCCCACAGGGACTTGCCGTCTTCAGACGTCAGAGTGGAGGCCTTGAACTCCTCTTCGCATTTAGCCGGGTCGTACGTGTAATGCGGCGCATTGGCATCGTAACCAGGCATGCCGGCCACCGGGATGACCAGTGTCTGGACGCCTTCGCCAAGCATGGCATCCCGGATGAAGGTATCCCAGTCAAAGCAGTAGTTGAAGGCCTTGCGAACATGGACATCCTGGAAGAAGTCGGGCGGGATGCCGTTGCCATCCAGTTTGCCCGAGCCGATGTAGGGATTCGTCCCATCCGGGGTGGCAATGGTGAAGTTGAAGAACACATCGGCGTGGACGACCTGGGGCATGCCCTTATAGACGCGGAACGGCCCGCTGCCATCGCCGACCGGCGAGCAATTGAAGCCGCCGGTGGTCGAATCGTAGAGGCACTCCTCGCCGACGAACGGGTCAACCTGAGAGTAATCGGCCTGAGAGCCAACCACCAGGTTATCGGCATCGCCGGCCTGGAACATGGCGAAGCGGGTGCCGAATTCATTCACAATCTTGATGACCACACGCTCGAGTTTGGCCGGGCCGGTGGGGCCGCCTTCCCAGGCGGGTTCGGTGCGCCAGTAGTCATCGTTGCGCACCAACACAATCTCCTCGCCCTTGGTCCAGTGATCCAGCTTGAAGGGGCCGGTGCCGTTCATGATACTGGTGAACGGATCATTCTCAGAGGTGACGGCGTAGAAATTCTGCCAGGTATCGCAGGAGCCGTCCCAACCACCGTTCTCGATGACCCATTTCTTATCCATGATCGCGCCCCAGTTGTTGGCGATGGTCGCCAGGAAGGGGCCCCATGCCTGGGCCAGGGTCATGGTAACGGTGCCAGCGGCGTCGTCAGCCACGATAGCGGCCTGGGCCTTTCCGCAGGTTTCCTTGAGTTTGGCGGGATCGGCGGCCTTCATGGCCTCCTGATCGTCGTAGAGGTTTCCCTCAGGATCAACCAGCAGGGAGATGTCGTCAGTACCAACGCCGAAGAAGGGTTCGGTCAGCAGCCACTGCGGGGAGGCGGTACCGCCCTGCAGCAGGCCGCGCTGGAAAGTGTAAGCCACATCGGTGGGAGTCAAGACATCACCGTTGTGGAACTTGACGCCCGAGCGGATCTTGAAGGTGTAGGTCTTCCCGTCTTCAGAGACTGTCCAGGACTCAGCTAGCTGAGGAATAAACTCGGCGGCCTTATCCTTGTTGTACCACACCAAAGTCTCGTAGACGTTAGCAACGATCTCGCCGCCAGCGGTCTCATAGTCGAGGGCGGGATCCAGCGTCTCAGGCTCACCGAACACTGGCCTGAAGTAAGTGGTCGGGTCCATAGACTTTGGACCACTGGGAGCCTCGGTGGCCTCCGGTGGTTGCGTGGCTTCCGGCGGTTGGGTGGCGGCAGGTGTTGCAGTCAGCGTGGGGCCGCAGGCCGCAAGAGCCATACTCAAGGCGAGCAACAGGCTCAGAAAAACAAATAGCTTACGCATCTTTCTTCTCCTTTCGGTTATTTCTTAATGAAGGTTGTTTGCATGCTATGGCTCAAATCAAATGAATTGTCTTCGAGAGAGATCACCTCCTTCCAATTCATTACATAAACCGTTCCGCAAAATGACAGGCAACAAAATGCCCGCTTTCGATCTCGCGGAATTCTGGAATCACCTGCGCACAATTGGCTTCGGCTATCGAGCACCGGGTGTGGAAACGGCAGCCGGATGGAGGATTTACCGGCGAGGGGACATCGCCCTGCAAAATGATGCGCTTGCGTTTTGAATCGATGACCGGATCCGGAACTGGTACTGCGGAAAGCAGCGCCTGGGTGTAGGGGTGCAAGGGCGCATGGTACAACTCATCGCGGTCGGCCAGTTCAACGAAGACACCCAGGTACATTACCACAACACGATCACTGATATGACGCACCATCGAAAGGTCATGGGCGATGAACAGATAGGTCAGATTAAACTGTTCCTGAAGTTCCTCCAGCAGGTTGACCACCTGAGCCTGGATCGAAACATCGAGAGCCGAAATCGGCTCGTCGCAGACGATGAAGGATGGTTGCAGCGCTAGAGAGCGTGCCACGCCGATGCGCTGGCGCTGCCCACCTGAGAACTCATGCGGGTAACGGCTGGCGAAAGATGGATTCAATTTCACCAGGTTAAGCAAGTGCTCGACGCGTTCCTGGATCTCCTTGACGGTCGCGACGTTATGCACCATGAGCGGCTCACCGATAATTTCCCCCACGGTCATACGCGGATTCAGGCTGGCATACGGATCCTGAAAGATCATTTGCATCTTACGGCGCATACGGCGCAGTTCTTCCCCCTTCAGACTCACTAGATCGATATCTTCATAATACACACGACCGGAGGTCGGCTTATAGAGTTGCAGGATGGCGCGCCCGGTGGTGGTTTTGCCGCATCCAGATTCGCCCACAAGGCCAAGCGTCTCGCCGCACTTGACGGAAAAACTGATCCCGTCCACCGCGTGCACTGCGCCCACTTGTCGTCGGATCACACCACGATAAATCGGGAAATGCATCACCAAATCTTCAACGCGAAGCAAGACATTATTTTCTAGACTCATGAGCGGCTTCCCCTGGTTTTGGTATCCACCCAACAGGCCACGCGATGATCCGATGAGACCTGTTCCAGTTTTGGGTTCTCGTTCCAGCATTGTTCTATTGCCCATTTGCAACGCGGAGCAAAGGGGCAGGCGTTTGGCTTCGAGTATAACACCGGCGGCAAACCTTCGATGGTACACAGCCGTTGGTGTTCGTTCTCATCCACGCGAGGCAGGCTGCCCAGCAGGCTAATTGTGTAAGGGTGAGTCGGATAGGCATAGAGTTCTTTAACAGGCGCCTCTTCGATGAAATATCCGCCGTACATCACGATGACACGTTGGGCGATGCCGGCTACCACGCCCAGGTCATGTGTGATCCAGATGATTGCCATGCCCAACTCATCACGCAACCGTTTGACCAGGTCTACGATCTGTGCCTGGATGGTCACATCCAAAGCGGTGGTGGGTTCGTCGGCGATTAAAATCTGAGGATTGCAGGAGAGCGCCATGGCGATCATCACGCGCTGGCGCATTCCGCCCGAATATTGATGCGGATAATCTTTCAAACGTTCTTTGGCACTGGGAATCCCCACCATCTCCAACAGTTCGACAGCGCGTGTCTCGGCCTGCTTCTTGCTCATTCCCAAATGCAAGATAAGCGGTTCTGTCAATTGGCGGCCTATAGTCAACACGGGATTCAAAGAAGTCATCGGATCTTGAAACACCATGCTGATTTGCGCGCCGCGCACATGCCGGATTTCCTCGGTGGTCATTTTTAAGAGATCTTCCCCGAAAAAAAATGCTTTCCCATCTGCAACTTTTCCAGGGGGCGAGGGGATCAAGCCAAGCACGGAGAGCATCGTCACACTCTTGCCACAACCGCTTTCCCCCACCACCCCGAGCGTTTCCCTTTCATCTAACTTGAAGGAAACTCCATTGACGGCATAAACAATTCCATCCGGAGTTTTAAATTGTGTTTCGAGCCCCTGAACATCGAGCATGATATCCGGCATCCGTGTATTCCTTTTCTACGATCAATTAGTTTGAAATCATCTTACGAGAAAGCGCATTTTTAATTATATACCAAATTCTGGGAACGTGCGAACGCATTATTCTATTTTTCTAAATTTCGGTAGTCTCCCTCTTGAATGTGGTTGAAAGATGATGTAAACTTGCGGCAAGCGCA
>CAYZIQ010000146.1:0-2838 GCA_964478375.1 uncultured Chloroflexus sp.
GCACGGCGTGGCGGTCGTCGTCAGCAAGACCCATTGGCTGCCCACCCCAAAGCTTTTCCTGAAGAACGGCTTCGCGCTGGCCGACCAGGCCCCGCCCTCGTTCGATCTGCTGGTCAAACGCTTTGATCCCGACGCGCTCCTGCCGTGCTTCAAGCGGAACGCCCCACCGATCCCGCCCGGCCTGACCCTCTACCACAGCGACCAATGCCCGTACACGCAAAACGTCCCGGCCATCGCGGCACGGATCGGCGAGCAGTTGAAGATACCGGTGAACATCATCCGCGTGGAGAGCGCCCGCGCCGCGCAGGAATCGCCCTGTCTATACGGGACGCTGGGCTGTTTCTTCAATGGGGAACTGCTTACATACCATCCGACCGGGACGCAGAAATTGCTGGAGCTGTTGGAACCGAAGCTGGCTGGTTTAGAATAAAAGAAATCGTGTCATTGCGAATGCCGTCCTTCGACTGCGCTTCCGCCGGTCGCTTCGTTGATAGTTCAGCGAGGCAATCCCCGACTCACGAGGAGATTACTTTGCCCCTTCGGGGCTCGCAACGACACGGGATGGAGGATGTATGACAGCAGTTCAGATTGGTCATCTTTTGCGCTCCGGGATCTCCGGCTTTGTGATTGGCTGTCCGGTCTCGCAATTGGAAGCCCCTGCCTTTGGTGCGCTCGTCCGCGCCCCGTTGGAGGCGAATTTCGGCGTCTACGGATTGATCTACGATATTCATATTGACGACGACGGCCTTGTCCGCCAGTTGGTCACCGCCGAGCAGGTGGACGCCGCAACCGTTGCCGACAGTCGCGTGAACCGCATCGTACCGGTCGAGATGTCGGTGCTCTCGGTCGGATACGAAAAGGATGGGGAGGTCTCACACCTCCTGCCGCCTCGCCCGCCGCTAAGCCTGGATGTCATCTACCTGTGTTCGGACGCTGAGTTAGCAAAGTTTACCAGCGCAGGCCATTTCGGCTACTTCCGCCATATCCTGCGCGCCAAGGATGTCCCGATTGGCGAGGTGCTGGCCGCCCATATCCTGGACGTAAAACGTAAAACGAAGAGCGTGAGATGGGTCGAAGAGGCGGTCCAGGAGTTGATTACGTTGCTGCGTGACGACTACCCGACGCTCATGTCCGTGCTGGGCGCGTTGGGCGAGGTTGTTGTGTGATTTGGAGTCCGTCGGCTTGCCGACGGTGGGGCGCAAGTCCCCGGTTTCAGAGTTAATGGCCGACCATGACTAAACGGAAAACCTCAACAACGAGCAAGTTTGGCTCTCCCGGCCGCGTAGGACACGATTCTGCACCGTTCTACGCGGGGAGACTCTACGCTGACCAACCGCGGGGACACGAGGGGCCATACCTCGAGAACCCCATCCCACCCGAGTCGCTAGACCGCATTTTTTGCCATTCCGCCGAGGCGATGATCGAACTGCCGGATTGCTCGGTGCATCTCATGGTCACTTCGCCGCCGTACAATGTCGGCAAAGAATATGACGAGGATTTGTCGCTGGAAGAGTATCTGTCGTTTTTGGAGCGCGTCTGGAAAGAGACCTACCGTGTCCTCGTCCCCGGCGGGCGGGCTTGCATCAACATTGCCAATTTAGGCCGAAAACCATATATTCCCTTGCACTCATTCCTGATCCCTGATCTACTCGATCTCGGCTTCCTGATGCGCGGCGAGATCATTTGGAACAAGGCTGCCAGCGCTTCCCCTTCTACCGCCTGGGGTTCGTGGAAATCGCCCGCCAACCCCACCTTACGGGATGTGCACGAGTACATCCTGGTTTTCTGCAAGGATACGTTCAAACGCCAGAATCCAGCCAAGCGCGCCAGCACCATCGCCCGCGACGAATTCCTGGAATACAACAAATCCGTCTGGAACTTCCCTGCTGAACCGGCGCGCAAGGTGGGGCATCCCGCCCCGTTCCCGATCGAGTTGCCGAGACGGTTGATTCAACTGTACACGTTTGAAGGCGAAGTCGTGCTTGACCCTTTTATAGGTTCCGGGCAGACGGCTATCGCGGCGGCCAGGAGCGGCCGTCATTATATCGGTTATGAGGTGGATGCGATTTATGTAGAACTGGCCCATAAAAGGGTTGCAGAGTATGTTCGGGAAGAGAGAAGGTCCCATGACGCTTGAAGAAGACAAAGCCCCCGTTCGTCGGTATTTCGAGGATGTGCCACGCAATCCCGATGTATGCAATGAGATTTTCCAGTCGGCGTTTTGCCGGAAACCAAAGCTTTCATTTCGCGAGGCTCGGGCGCTGCCGTCGTATGTGCAAGCAGGGCCGGCGTTTTTTGTGGAGAAGAGCAAGAGGAAGATGATCGCGGAAGATATTCGAAAAGCATTGTTGATTGCAGATTGAGGATTGTTGATTGGAGGAAGACCTTGGAGTCTTTTTATGGACTTTGGACTCTCCAGATTGTGAGGTGTGAATGGACGCTGAAGAGTTGAAGCGAAGAACGAAGAAATTTGGGTTGAGTGTTATCAAATTGGTCGAATCCCTGCCACCCACACCGACAGCCAAAGTGATTGGCAATCAACTGCTCCGCTCTGCTCTTTCTGTCGGTGCGAATTACCGCGCCGCGTGCCGAGCGCGGTCCAAAGCGGATTTCATCTCGAAAATTGGTATCACCATCGAAGAAGCCGACGAGTCCCAGCACTGGCTGGAAATGCTGACCGAAGCAGGCCTTACGCCGCAGGAAAAAGTACAACCGCTGGCAAAAGAGGCCGACGAACTCGTCGCCATCCTAACCGCCTCCGCCAAAACTGCCCGCGAGAATCTCAATCGCCGCCCTCAAGCTAGATAATCAAAGTCAACAAGGTTCAGGACTCCAATC
>CAYZIQ010000146.1:2938-6732 GCA_964478375.1 uncultured Chloroflexus sp.
CTCAATCACCAATTGGTTATATCGTTGGTGGTGGACTGAAGGAAAGTTTCCGTGCTCGCCTAACGGTTCCTTCCCAAAATGTTCAGGAGGGCGCGTTCGTTGTCATTGAGAGCGGCAATTGGCAATTCTACGGCCTGGTCACGGACCTGCAGCTGGGCTCCACCGACCCGCGCTTCGCCGACGAGCAGACCGAGACCCGCCTGCCGCCCGCGTTGGCCAAAGCCTTGCACGGCCAGACGCTCTACACCAACCTGGAAATCCTGCCTGTGCTGATGCTGGAACGCGGCCCGGAGCCAGGTTCGTCCGAGTACGCGGCCTGGGTGAAGGAACACACCGAGAGAATGCCGCGCCCGATGCCGGTCAAGACCGTGCCGCCGCACCACGCGCCGGTGCGGTTGGCCTCGGGCGGCGACATCGCCGAGATCTTCGGCGACCCGTCCGAAAGGAGCAACTTCGTCATCGGCTACACGCGCGAGCAGGGACATCCCGTCTGCGTCAACCTGGAGCGCTTCATCCAGCGTTCGGCGGGCGTCTTCGGCGCGACCGGTACGGGCAAGTCCTTCCTGGCGCGCATCGTCCTGGCCGGGCTGGTACATTCCAACCGGGCCTCAGTGCTGGTCTTCGACATGCACAACGAGTACGGTTTCGATGACACAGCTTCGGACACTGGGCTGCGCGTCGTAGGGTTGAAGACGAAATTCGCCAGCCGTGTGCGGGTGGTGGGACTGGGCGCGGGCGCGCACATCCGCGGCAACACGCCGGACTTCAACCTGGAAATCGCCATGAGCGACATCACCCCGGCTGACATCGAGCTGCTGACGCGCGAGCTGAATCTCAAGGAGACCACGCCCACCACGTTGGAGGCGCTGATCGCCACGTTCGGCGCGCGCAACTGGTTCGCCGCCTTCCGCGAGATGGAGAATGGCGCGGTCATCGAAACCGAAGAGGGGAAAAAAGCCCCGGCCCCGCACAGCGTCGCGTTTTGGGCGCGGCAGGCCGGGGTCAACGAAATGGCCGCCGAAGGTTTACATTCCAAGCTGGGACGCCTGTTCCGCAAACCGTACATCGTCGAGAAACCGGCTGCGGATTCGGTCGGCGAGATCATCAAGGCGCTGGAGGCCGGGCAGCACATTGTCCTGTCGTTCGGAAATTTCGAGAGCGACCTGGATTACCTGCTAATTTCGAACCTGCTGACGCGCAAGATCCGCGACGCCTGGGAAGCGAAAACCAACGCCTTCCGTTCCAGCGGCAAGGCTTCGGCAGGCTCAGCCGAACCTCGTCAGTTGGTAATCGTGGTGGAAGAAGCGCATAAGCTGCTCAACCGCGAAATGGCTGCCCAAACCACGTTCAGCACCATTGCGCGTGAGATGCGCAAGTATTACGTGACCTTGCTGATCATTGACCAGCGCCCGTCACAAATCTACGATGAGGTGATGTCTCAACTGGGGACGCGCATCTCCGGCTGGCTGGGCGACGAGGACGACATCCACGCCGTGCTTTCGGGGCTATCGGGGCGCGAGTCACTGCGCGGGATGCTGGCGCGGCTCCAGCCCAAGGAGGAGGTGCTCCTGCTCGGCTGGGGCGTGCCGATGCCGCTGCCAGTGAAATCACGGCGGTATGACGATGATTTCTGGAAGGAATTGTTTGGTGTGGCCGGGAAGAAGGGTGAGGCGCAGATCATGAAAGAGTTGGGGTATTGATGTTCAAGATCACTCCCTTCGACGAAGTTACCCGCTTTGACCTGGCTCGCAAGCTGCCCATCCGCTGGCAGTACTGGACGACTGCATATCTGGTGGACGGCATGATGGTGGATACCGGCTGTGCCCATTCCGCTCCTGAATTATTGGCAGCTCTATCGGATGCGTCTCTGAGCCGCATCGTCAATACCCACACCCACGAGGACCACATCGGCGCAAATGGTGACCTGCAATCTCAACGCCCCGGATTGATGATAGCTGCCCATCCACTGGCCTTGCCTGTCCTGGCTGATCCACGCGGGAGGCAGCCTCTGCATCCTTACCGGCGGGTCTTTTGGGGCTGGCCGAAGCCTTCCGTCGGCAAGTCCGTTGCTAATGGTGAGACGTTGGAAACAGAGCACCATCGCTTCCAGGTGATCTACACCCCTGGCCACAGCCCGGATCACATCTGCCTCTACGAGCCTGAACAGGGATGGCTGTTCACCGGCGACCTGTTCTCTGGCGGGAGGGATCGTGCGCTGCGTGCCGGTTACGATATATGGGGCATTATCGCCTCGCTGAAACGAATCGTTGACTTGCCTGCCACGCGCCTATTTCCCGGCAGTGCTCAGGTGAGGGAAAACCCAAAGCAGGAGCTTGAATCCAAGATTGCTTACCTGGAAGATTTCGGCGGACGCGTCCTTGAGCTACATCACAAGGGATGGAGGATTCGGGCCATCGTCCGCGCTTTGTGCGGCAGTCCGATGCAGATCGAGTGGATAACCCTTGGTCATTTCACGCGCAGGAATCTGGTGTTATCCTATTTGGGAATGAACAGGGATTGGTGAACAGCTATCTATTTATTTACGGTTCATGAGGAGAGAGCCATGTCTGACATTCACACGGAGGAATTCCGTGTCAACGGCGAACAGCTGCTTGCGAAAATCAAGGAACTCATCTCTTGAAACGGGTTAACCTCCGCCGCGTCTTTGTCATCGCGGCATCGCTGGCGTTGGCGCTATCCTACGCGCTTCTGTGGCTGCGCATGATCACCACGCCGGTCGAGTACACCGGTGCGGACTTCATTGCTTTCTACGCTGCCGGACGGATCGCCCAGGTGGAGGGTCCGGCGCATGTCTACGATCTGGCACTGCAGCAGCATTACGAGGAAGAAGTTGTCGGCTTTGACGTTGCGTCAGAGCACATCAGCCCTTATCTGCATCCCCCTTTTATCCTGCCGTTGGCGCAAGCCCTCGCCCTGGATGATTTTATCCTTTCGTTTGCTCTGTGGGATCTGGTGATGCTGGCCTTTTTAGTTCTCGGCGCAGTGCCGCTCTACTACTTATTGAGAGAGGCGCTCTCCCGGCGGCAGCGCCTGGTGCTCCTGGCGGGCATCTTGCTCTTTCTCCCCTGCTATGCCAGCCTGATCATTGGACAGGATAACGCTGTCATTTATTTTTGCGCCTGCATTTGGATGTTTGGAGTATTGACGGATAAAGATTGGCTGGCCGGGTTGGGCCTGGCTGGCATGACGCTCCGTCCGCACCTCGCGCTGCCGCTGGCGCTGCCCTTCCTGTTCAAGCGGCGCGGCGTCTGGTGGTGGTTCCTGCTGGGTGCATCCTTGTTGGCTTTGTTCAGCTTGGCTTATGTCGGCGTGGACGGGATTGAAGGTTTCTTTCGCGTCCTGCTGGTCAGCGGGCAGGGAGAAAACTATCATACCGGCGAAAATCACATGTTCAATATGATTGGCTTGTTATGGCGCGCCATTCCCGATTTATCCCCACTTTACGTTCATGGGATTGCCTGGGGTGTGTACCTGATCGCGATCACCGGCCTGTGCGTATTATGGGTGAAAGCCCCACTACTGAGTGAACGACATATCAGCCTGGCGGTCATCCTGGCCTTGTTCACGTCTCCCCATTCCCACATTCAAGACCTCGTTTTGTTGCTCATACCTCTCGCCTGCCTTATGCTGGTCCTGCTCCATAAGAAATATTTGCTGCCGCGAGACGTAGTTCTCCTGCCGTTGGCAGCCTCTTTGATTTTACTGTTTAGCTTTTTGGCAGAGTTTCTGAAATACGGCGTTTATTACCTCATCATTCTCTTCTTGCCTCTTGC
>CAYZIQ010000147.1:0-6602 GCA_964478375.1 uncultured Chloroflexus sp.
CCAATCCGCGAGCACCGTCTCTATCAGGCCTCCTTCCTGTTGCGCGACTACGGCTTCGACCTGGAGGAGCTGCCTTTCGAAACGGACGGCCAGCTTCCGGTCCAAGACGACCCGAAACAGGCCTGGGCACAGAGAAACCTGTCTGAGCGGCCGGTGGAAGTCAATAGAGCTGACCGCCATGAGCTGCTGCGCATCCCGGGCATCGGGCCAAAAGGAGCGGAGGCCATCTTGCGCGCCCGCCGACAGACAAAGCTGCATGACTTGCGCGACCTGCGCGCCCTGGGCGTTCTTGTTGCTCGGGTTGCTCCTTTTTTGCTGCTCGATGGGAAACGCGCCCCTTACCAGCTTGCGCTGTTCTGACTCTCCCTTCAAGCCGGGTGAACGGGCTGAAACTGCGAGGTGGCTAGTAATCCTCCATTCTGGTACAATTCTCTATGGAGGTACGAATGAAAAGTTTTCTCTATGTTCTTACCGTTACTACACTAGCTATCCTTGTAGGATGCAGCCCCGCCGCGTCGACGGCGACGATAGAACCCGGCATTTACTACACCCAGGCTGCGCAAACCATCGAAGCAGACCTGACGCGCGTTGCGGGCCAGACGCCCTCGCCCGTGCCCGCCACTCCTACACCTACAGACACACCCACAAGCGTCCCCACACTGCCGGCACCGGCATCCGGGCCATCGCAAACGCCCAATCCATGCAACCAGGCGATGTTCATTTACGATGTGACGATTCCAGATGGAACTATCATGTCGCCCAATCAAAGGTTCACCAAGACCTGGCTGTTGAAAAATATCGGTACGTGCACCTGGAATTCCAGCTACCGCTTGGTTTACGTCAGCGGCGCCCCGATGGGCGGCTCCACTTCCCCGATAATGACTACTGGCTCGGTCCCGCCGGGACACTCCGTCGAGGCATCCGTCAGCTTGCAAGCTCCGGCAACGGCTGGCACTTACGAGGGCTACTGGAAAATCAGCGACGCCAACGGCAACCTTTTTGGTTTACAGGGCGCGCCATTTTGGGTCAGGGTCAAGGTAGTGACGACAGGCACGGTCACGATCTCGTTGAGCGCCGTTTCGTACGAAAGCGGCTCTGTGGCCGCCAATGGCTCGGTTTCTGGTGGGATAAACGTGGGCGATACCGCAGACAAGGATGGTGTTCAAGGCTTCCTGAGCTTTGACATTTCAAGCATTCCCACAAAAGCCATCATTGACACCGGCACGCTCAACCTATCTTTATACGAGATCGTCGGCGATCCTTTTAGCGGGATGGGCTGCTTGAGTGTCTATCAGCAGGATTACACGCCACTGAGCGCTGGCGACTTCTTCACCGGTGCGCCCTCCGGCTCGTTTATGAATTGGTGCAGCGCAGCGGACTTATCCAACGTGGTTGTGGATAGTGATTTCGCCGCCGCCATCCAGGCCAGAGTGGGCGTGAACACTCGCATCCAATTCAGGCTGCAGTTCCCAGATAAGCAATCCAATGGCGACGGTACGAGCGATCAAGTACAATTTGGAACCCCATATTTGATTGTGCAGTACACGATCCCATAGACATTTGCACCGAGTGGAGCGTCGCGAAGCCGAAGCGCACGGCTTTCTTCGAGGAGAAACGAGCATGAGACAGATTCGTTTTACGCTTGTCATCCTGATCATCGGCATTCTGGTTGGTTGCAACCTGCCGAAAGAGGAAAAGACCCAAGAGCCCAGCGCGGCTTTCACCCTCGCTGCACAGACAGTAGATGCCGAACTGACGCGTGTGGCAGCGACGTTTGCCCCTCCAACCGCTACGGCCTCCCCTGCGCTCACACCCGTGCTGACAACGACCATCCCCCCCACATCGTTGCCGACCGCAACGAAAACGTCCATACCGTGCAATGCAGCCGGGTTTGTTGGCGACGTGACCATCCCAGATGGGACCGTCATGGCACCGAATCAAACCTTCACCAAGACTTGGCGGTTGAAAAACACTGGCACCTGCGCCTGGAACTCTGCCTATCAACTGGTTTTCGATCATGAAAAAGCTATGAGCGGACCCGCAAGCCAGCCCTTGACCACCGGCACAGTCGCGCCCGGGGAGACGCTCGACGTATCCGTCAACTTGAAGGCTCCACCAACCGCGGGTTCTTACAAAGGTTATTGGATCCTGCGCGACCCCAACGGCGTGTTATTTGGGTTGAGAGGCAACGAACCCTTTTGGGTTGCCATCGTGGTTGATTCCACATTACCGCTTGTGCTGACCCTGGATTACTTCGCTGCAGAAAGCGGATCGGTGCACTCAGATGGGGTTGTCAAGAATGAGATTTACGTTGGAGATACGACAGACAACGTTGGTTCGCAGGTTTTCCTTAGCTTCGACATCTCGTCACTTCCCACGACTGCAACGATCATAGAAGGGGCAATGGACTTATCACAGGGCTACACGATCGTCGGTGATCCTTTCGGAGCTTTAGGCTGCCTGGATGTTTATCAGCAGGATTTCATTCCGCTGGACGCCGGCGATTTCTTCAGCGGTGCGCCAACGGGGGCATTTATCGTACGCTGTGATCAAGCCAGCATAGACCATGCCGTCGTGGATAACGATTTCAAGACTGCCTTGGAAGCAGCATCAGGCTCGACGCACATCCAGTTCCGGCTGCAATTCGCAGATAAGCTGACCAACGGCGATGGCGTAGCGGATCAGATTCGCCTGGGAACGCCAAAATTGATCATCAAGTACACGCTGCCATAACCCAGCTTGATTGATAAGGAACCCGTTTTCTCGGAGAAAACGGGTTCCTTATTGTTTTTTGAACGCTTGCCAGGCGCCCACCCACGGCTTACCAAGCCGATGATTCTCGCTCACGCTGACTTTGTTCAACTTCTGAGCGGCCTGTGCGGCAAGCATGGCGATTGTTCCCCAATCCTCGTCTGAGAGAGCTGCGCGCATCTTTTCAGCCAATTGTCCTGCCCAGGACCAATCCATACGGAAGCGATCCGCCTTGACCCAGTAACCGCGCTTTTCCCAGGCTACGACCGAAACGTCAATCGTATCGGCAATGGCGCGCAGGGCCAAGGCGATGTAAGCAGCTAGGTCGCGCGATTCCGCGCCAGGTCCGGTTTGATGCGCCAGTTCCCGAACCGCCAGCACAACAGTGCGTGTCAGGCGCGTCCGCTCTTTGCCGGCGCTATCAGGGTTGATCACTCGACTCATTGTTTGCTCCAATGTCAGACAGAGATTGCCGCCGATTATACTGCATCGTGTCAGCGTTCAGTTAACGCCACCGGATGATTTATTGACGCCCCTCCCCCTCTCGCTTATAATTCCGCCGTTCCCTCACCCCTGCCCCTCTCCCAATGATAGGAGAGGGGTTGAGGTGAGGGCGGGGAAGTGCTGGAACTGGCAGACAGGCATGACTTAGGATCATGTGCCGCAAGGCGTGCGGGTTCAAGTCCCGCCTTCCCCACCAAATTTGAAATTCCGGAAGCAAATGTAGAGGAAAACATTGAAAATCGAAACCCAACCCCGCGATGACCATCAGGTCACCATGACTGTTAAGCTCGAAGCCGAGCGTCTGGAAGGCGCTAAGCATCGCGCTGCCCGCAAGATCTCCGAACGCGCCAAGATCCCGGGCTTCCGTCCTGGCAAGGCTCCTTACGAAGTCGTTCAGCGCCATTATGGCGATGCCGCGATCACCGAGGATGCCGTCGAACTTCTCGTGGACGAAGTTTACCCCGAAGCACTCAAGCAGGCAAAGATCGAGCCGGCCGCTCCCGGCACATTTGAAAAAGTTGACAGCCTGGAACCGCCCAAGTTTATCTTCACCATCCCCCTCGAGCCAACGGTTGACCTGGGCGACTACCGCTCGATCCGCTTGCCCTACGAGTGGCAAGCTCCAGGTGAAGATAAAGTGGACGAGGAGATTGACAGGCTCCGCCACATCTACAGCACGATGGACTCGGTCGAACGCCCGGTGCAGGAAGGGGATCTCGTCATGCTCGACGTTCTCGGCGTCAAAGCCAAGGGCGAGGATGGCGAAGCGACAGTGATCGATCGCCCAGGGTATCCTATCTTCGTCCGCCCGGATGAAAAAGCGGATGAGTGGCCGTTCGCCGGTTTTTCACACAAACTCATCGGCCTGGAAATAGGTAAAAGCAAGAGCTTCACCCATAAGTTCGAAAAAGAGCATAAAGAAGAAAATCTGCGCGGCCAGACGGTCAAATTCATCGTGACCATCAAGGCCGTACGGGGCGTCAAGCTGCCTGAGCTGAACGACGAATTTGCCAAGAAGGTCGGCAGCTTCGAGAGCCTGTCGGCGTTACGCGATGTGGTGCGCGCCAACCTGGAAGGCCGCTCGAAGGCAGACTATGATAACGGCTATTTCGTCAAGTTGATTGACGAGATCAAGAAAGGCGCGACGATCAAATATCCGCCGCAAGTTCTGGATCGCGAAATCGAGCAGGTTACAGAAGATTTCGTGGCGCGCCTGGCAGACCAGAACCTCGATCTGGAAGCCTATCTCAAGATGCGCGAAATGGATAAGGACAAATTCATTGCCGAGAAAGTCAAGCCCGCAGCGATCAATCGCCTGGAGCGCAGGCTCATCATGGACAAGGTCGCACTCACCGAAAAGATCGAGGTCAGCCAGGAGATGTTGAGCGCCGCAATCCAGCAAACCGTGGGCGAGCTGCAAGGCAGTGAAGATTATCAAAAGGCGATGCGCGGCAAGAACGCGCCGCCGAAGAGATTGCAGGATGCCATCACGATGGAGTCGGCTGGTCGAGCCATCACGCAGCAGACGCTGGTCCGCTTGAAGGAAATCGCACTTGGCCAGGCGCCAGAAATCCCGGCTGAAGAGGCCGAAGGAAAAAACAAAATGGTTGTGCGCTCGGCAGCCAAGAAACAGCCGACGAAGAACAAAGCAGCAACGGCTGCCAGGAAAGCTGCTGTGGCAAAGGCCTCAGAAGGTGGTGCGAAACCCAAGCGTAAGCCGGCAGCGGAGAAAACGGTCGTAGTTGAGCCGGAAGCATAAGATTTACCCTTTTCGAAAAATGGAGAAAACCATGTCAATTCCCGATTTCAAGATGCAATATGTCTACGAGACTTCTGGGCGTGGCGAGCGCGGCTATGACATCTATTCATTGTTGCTGAAGGAACGTATCGTTTTCGTTGGATTGCCGATTGACGACCAGGTTGCCAACCTGATCGTGGCTCAACTGTTGTACTTGAACCACGAGGACGCCGAACGTGAGATCCAGATGTACATCAATTCACCAGGCGGCGTGATCTATTCCGGACTGGCCATTTACGATACCATGCAGATGATCTCCAACCCGATCAGCACTGTGGCAGTCGGCGTGACCGCCTCCTTCGGGACCGTGCTGCTGGCTGCCGGTGCGAAAGGCCGACGCTACGCTCTGCCCAATTCCACCATCCACCTGCACCAGCCCCTCGGCGGCGCACAGGGTCAGGCCACCGACATCGAGATCCAAACCATGCAGATCATGCGCCTTAAGACCCTCTTGAATGACATTCTATCCAAGCACACCGGTCAGCCCGTAGAGGTTATCAAGCGCGACACCGACCGCGATTTCTACCTGGATGCTAAGCACGCGGTCGAATATGGTGTGGTGGATCAGGTGCTGGAAATCCCCGCCAAGAAGTGACCCGGCAGCAGAAACCCGTTTTCTCCAAGAAAACGGGTTTCTTTCCCTCAGGAATGAAATGATCCCGCCATACATCAAGTCCCTCATCCTGGACATGGACGGCGTCCTGTGGAAAGACGCCAATCCCATCGGCGACCTGCCAGCCATCTTCGCACGCATCCGGCAGCGCGGCTTGAAAGTAGTCTTTGCCACCAACAACGGGACACGTACGCCAGAACAGTACATCGAACGCCTAGCCGGGTTTGGCGTGCAAGCTAAAACCTGGCAAATAGTGACTTCGTCGCTGGTGGTGGCGGAGATGTTAGCGAGGCGGTTTGCCCTCACCATTCCCCCCAGCCCCCCTTCCTCTCCCAATATTGGGAGAGGAAGGGGGGCGCGAAGCGGGAGGCTAGTGAGGGCTGTTTTCGCCATCGGCGAAGAAGGCTTGATGCAAGCCTTGCGCGAGAAAGGCTTCGAACCGCTGCCTGTGGAAGCGGCTGAAAACGCCCAGGCGGTGGTGATGGGTATTGACCGCCAGATCAGTTACAATAAAATGCGCGAGGCTGCGCTGCTGGTACGGCGCGGCCTGCCTTTCTACGCCACCAACCCCGACAAGACCTTCCCCACCCCGCGCGGCGAGATCCCCGGCGCAGGCGCGTGGGCCTCAGTGATAGTCATCGCGACGGGGACCGAACCCATCTTCGCCGGAAAGCCCGCTCCCTACCTGATCGAAATGGCACGCGAGCGGTTGAGAACTGAAAAAGAGGAAACGCTTGTAGTTGGCGACCGCCTGGAGACCGACATCGCCGGCGGACAGGCGGCCGGCTGCCCGGTGGCGCTGGTGCTGAGCGGGGTATCCACGCGGGAGCAGGCCGAGGCGTGGAGGCCGAAGGTAAATGTAATGGCGGAGAATTTGGGGGAGTTGGTCAAATAGTCTAATAGCCGAATAGCGGGCTTCCGAAGTTTGGGAAACTT
>CAYZIQ010000148.1:0-6497 GCA_964478375.1 uncultured Chloroflexus sp.
TCCTGCAAAACACGTTGGTGTCTGTGGATTGGGCCGGGCGAACGGCGCGCGTCACTGGGCAGGCCGCGTCTCTGACTACACTGCCATGATGATGATTGATGAAAACCGTGCCGGACATTTGATCGAATATGACCACACCGAGGCCATCTTTACCCACCCGAAGGAAAAACGCACCGAAGACTACGTTACCGGCCGCTTTGGGTGAGATTAACGTTCCGAGGATAGAAACCAATTACATTTGTTATGAAGCTTACGTAGTTCAGGGTGGCTGTGGGTGTGTTGGGAGGGCGAAGCCCTCCCAACACACCCCCGAATCCTTTTCAATTGCGCAACTTCTATTATAATGATTACGTCGAAACAAGAGACGAGGTCCCAGATGCTCCGAAAAACCTTCGAAAATGATATTCAGCAGCTCAAAGACGAACTCCTTCTGCTGGGCAGCATGGTTGAGCAGCAGACTTTGGATGCGGTCGAGGCGCTGAAAAAGCGCGATCTCGAAGCGGCGCGCTGCATCTACGCTACTGATTCCAGAATCAACGAAAAGCGTTTCGCCATCGAAAACCAGGTTATGATTCTGATCGCCACGCAGCAGCCAATGGCTCACGATCTGCGCCTGTTGGCCTCCACCCTCGAGGTGGCTGGCGAACTCGAGCGCATGGGCGACTATGCCAAGGGCATTGCCACCGTCAACATCCGCATGGGCGACCAGCCGCTGCTCAAGCCGCTGATTGACATCCCACGCATGGCCCAAAAGGATGTGGACATGCTTCACCGCGCCTTGACGGCCTTTGTCAACGAGGATGCTGAAACCGCGAAGTCCATTCCAAGCGAAGATGACGAGGTGGACGCGCTGTATAACCAGGTTTACCGCGAGTTGATGATCTTCGTTATGCAAGACCCAAAAACGGTTGACCGAGCCAACTACTTGCTCTGGGCCGCGCATAACCTGGAACGAATGGCCGATCGCGTGACGAACATTTGCGAACGCACGATATTCATTGTCACGGGTGAGATCAAAGAAATTGATGTCACCGATGATGAGAGCAAGGCCGGAGTGTAATTCCCTCCATGGAACTTCCCTTTCGCCGATAAGCATATCTCTGCCAGACCGACTCATTCGCCGGGCAGACTTGCTTTACGCAAACACGATTTGTACAGTGCGGCGCTCCCCCAGTGCGGGGGAGCGTTTTTGTTCGGGCCAGTAGCTCAATGGTGAGAGCAGCATCCTTATAAGGTGTATGGTGCCGGTTCCCTAAAGGGTGCTGCGCGACGACTCCGGCCTAGCCTACTCAATTGCCTCTACAGCAACCTGTCTCCCACCTGCACCGCGTCCTGCCGGTAGTGACAGCCGCGGCTCTGGCGGTTATGTTGCGCGGCCTGGGCCACGATCAGCGCGATTTCAACCGCGTTGCGCAGCCCGATCAGGCCATCGCTCAGCTTGGTTGAGCGGTAGAAGGTCTCGATCTCGTTCTGCAGGTGACGTAGCTCGCGGATGGCGCGTGCCAGACGGTCGCTGCTGCGTGCCAACCCCACGTAATGCCACATGATGTTTTGGATGGTTTGCATGTCCCCCTGGATGAGTGCCGGGTCGGAGTCGGCGGTCAGGCCGCTCTCGTCCCAGGGAGGCACTTGCTCACGACTGGGACCAGAACCTGCCGTCCCTCGGTCGAGTGTTTTTGCAATGTATTGGGCGGCGCGGTGCCCCCATACCAATCCCTCCAGCAAGGAGGTGGAAGCCAACCGGTTGGCGCCGTGCAGGCCAGTACAACTGACCTCGCCGACGGCGTACAGGTTGCCGATGCTGGTGCGCCCCCACTCGTCTACGGCGACGCCGCCGCAAAAGTAATGCGCCGCCGGGATGACTGGGATCAGCTCTTGGGTGATGTCAATGCCCACCTTCTGGCAGGTGGCGTAGATGTTCGGGAAACGGGCGCGGATTTTCTCGGCTGGCAGACGTGAGGCGATGTCCAAAAGCACGTAAGAGTAGCCATGCGTCTCCATTTGGTGATGGATCGCGCGCGAGACCACGTCGCGCGGCGCCAGGTCTTTCCATTCAGGGGAATAGTCGGCCATGAAGGCGCGTCCCTCCGGCGTGAGCAGCACGCCGCCCTCACCGCGCACCGCCTCGCTGATCAGGAACCCTTCTGCGCCTGGGGCGGCCAGTGCGGTCGGATGGAATTGGACATATTCGGCGTTGATGATGCGCGCACCAGCGCGCGAGGCCATCGCCAAGCCATCCCCGCGCGCCCCGGGCGGATTGGTAGTGCTCAGGTAAATGCGGCCCAGCCCGCCGGTTGCCAGCACAACGGCAGAGGCGAGGCTACGGTGGATGGTCTTGGCCTGCCGGTCGAAAACGTACGCGCCGTGGCAGGTGACCGGCTGATATGCCGCCAACGGATCACGCGAGTGGTGCGGAAAAGTGATCAAGTCTACGGCGGTCAGGTTCTTTGCCAGCTGCACGTTGGGATACTGCTCCAGCGCGGCGATCAAACCCTCGATGATGACCTGTCCGGTGATGTCGCCGACGTGTGCGATGCGCCGCCGTGAATGGGCCGCCTCCTGGCCCCAGGCGATCTGCCCGTCCGGCCCGCGGTCGAACTTCACGCCGGCTTTCTCGATCAATATCTTTTCGAGCAGGGGCGGCCCTTCTTTGGCCAGGATGCGGGCAGCTTTTGGCAAGCTGGCGCCCGCGCCGGCAGCCAGGATGTCTGCGACGAGCAGTTCGGCGTTATCGTTGGGGCCTCGGCTGATGATCCCACCCTGAGCGTAGCGTGTGTTCGATTCATGCGGGTCGGGATCGCGGGTGATGAGGGTAATGTTCAGCCTGGGATTCTGAGCCAGGCCCAGGGCGGTGGTCGCACCGGCGATTCCGCTTCCGATAATGAGTACGTCTGGAGTTTTCATAAATTCCTTGCCGCGCTGAGCGGAGGGACGGAGCGAAAACGACGTCCCGTAGTCGAAGCGCGGACTTATCCTATTTTGATCATTCTTTCCACCGCCCGGTATGCCTTGGCGCGAATCTCTTCCGGCACCTCGATCACGTAGCGATCGAGCTTGAGGGCGTTGAGGGTATCTTCGAGCGTGATCTGGTTCATGTGCGGGCAGCGGACGCTGCACAGGCGCAGCATCTCCTTATCCGGATTGGCGGCTGCGATGTTATCGCCCATGGCGCACTCAGTGAGCAAGAGGTACTGGGGCGCCTTGCTTTGTTCCACGTAGCGGATCATGGCCCCTGTGCCGCCGGAGAAATCCGCAGCCGCCACCACTTCTGGGCTGCACTCCGGGTGTGCTAGGATAGCCACCTCTGGGAATTGCTGGCGCACCGCTTCGATGTCGCTGACCGTGAACTTTTCATGCACTTCGCAGCGCCCGCGCCAGCCGATCATGATGCCCTCACCCCCTGCCCCCTCTCCCGATTTCGGGAGAGGGGAAGGGGTGAGGGCAGGAAACACAATCTTCCTCCCCGTCTCCCGCGCCACGTTGCTGGCCAGGTACTCGTCTGGTAGGAAGATGACCGTATCGCTCTTGAGCGATTCCACCACCTTGGCCGCGTTGCTCGAAGTGCAGCAAATGTCGCTCTCGGCTTTTACGTCCGCGTACGTGTTGACGTAGGTCACCACCGGCACGCCTGGGAAATGTCGCTTGAGGGCGCGCACATCCTCGGCGGTGATGCTGGCAGCCAGTGAGCAGCCTGCCTTTTCCGAGGGCAGCAGCACGGTTTTTGTCGGGTTCAAAATCTTGGCCGTCTCGGCCATGAATTTCACGCCGCAGAAGACGATGATATCCTTGTCTGTCTGCGCAGCTTTGCGGCTGAGTTCCAGCGAGTCGCCCACGAAATCGGGGATCGAGTAGTACAGCGCCGGTTCCATGTAATTGTGACCGAGGATGACGGCGTTCTTCTTTTGTTTCAAATCCATGATTTCCGCCGCCAACTCGGCCTTGTAACGCAGCTCCACATCCGGCACGACTTTATCGAGCCGGGCTTTCATCTTGCGATACATTTCTTGAGAATTCATATCTTTTCTTTCATTCTCTTACGCCTTGAGCGGAACGAGCGGAGCGAGTGTAGTCGAAGGGCGCTTCGACTTCGGTCTTCGACCTCCGCTCAGCGCGTATTTTCAAAATAGTCCAAACTGACGTCGAACACCTTGACCGAATGCGTCAGCGCGCCGATCGAGATGAAGTCTACACCCGTTTCGGCGATCTGGCGGACGTTTGCAAGCGTGACGTTGCCCGAGGCTTCCAGTAGGGGCGACGTGCGCGTCGCCCTTGCGCAATCGTTCCTCATCTTGACCGCCTCGGACATCATCTGCGGTGACATGTTGTCCAGCAGGATGCGCTCGACGCCCAGCCCCAGCGCCGCCTCCACGTCGGCCAGCGTGCGCGCCTCGACTTCGACCTGCAAGCCGGTTCCCGCGCCGCGTGCCCGGCGGACGGCTTCTGCCAGCGAACCGGCGAAGTCAATGTGATTGTCCTTGATGAGGATCATATCATATAGGCCGACGCGGTGATTCTGCCCACCGCCGCGCTGCACAGCCAGCTTGTCCACCAAGCGCAGACCGGGCGCGGTCTTGCGCGTGTCGAGGATGACCGCCCGCGTCCCGGCGATTGCCTCCACGAACTGACGTGTCAGCGTGGCGATGCCGGACATACGCCCCAGGAAGTTGAGCGCCGTGCGCTCGCCGCTCAGCAGGGCGCGCGCCGGGCCGTAGAGTTCTGCTAATGTCTGGCGGTTTTCCACGCGCGCCCCCTCCCCCACGCGCGGCTGGTATTTGACACGCGAGTCGAGCAATGAAAAGGTCACTGCCGCCACGTCCAGCCCGGCGACGATCCCGGCTTGCTTGGCGATGATGCGTCCCGACATTGTCGCCTCGGCCGGCACGATGCCGTTCGTTGTTGCGTCGCCGCTGCCGATGTCCTCCGCCAGGGCGCTGCGGATGGCGGCCAGGATTGCTTCTGGCAACACGCTGCTACTGGTTGCTGTGTACATAGAACGGGCTATCTGCCTTTCGGTAGAGACCTCATTCTAACCGCCCCCTGGCAACCTATCGAATTCTTCTGCTTCGATATCCGGGACTTTGTCGAGGATGGATAACAGTTTCTCCCGGCTGCCGCGCCTGGCGCGCTTTTCCAGATATTCGATGGTCGAGAGGGAGGCAACTTTTTCCGCCACCGCCAACATAACGAACTGATTGACGGAGACGCCTTCCTCTTGCGCCAACTCCCTGAGCTGTTCATGCAGCGATTTTGGTAAACGTAAACTCAATGCGCTCATATCACACCTCGCCAATGATTTTCAAAAAAGCACCTGGGGTCACCACTTTTATGCCGAATTTTTCGGCGCTGCTGAAATCGGACAGGTTGTGCGTGACGATGTATTCACATCGGGCTGAAACTGCCAACTCTAAAATCAATTCGTCATTTGTATCGGGCAAAGAGGGCCTCCACAGAAAATAAATTTCATGATGTTTTGCCTGGGCGCACAATGAGTCGATCAAATCGGAAACGTCATCTTGTGATAAACCAAGTTCTACCCGATGCCGTTGGATCACGTCCTCATACTCAAGAACAAGGGCGACAGAATCGTGAGTGATGAATCGTTTCGTTCCAACGAGCGACAGTAGCCTGTAGGATGCGCCTCTCTGTGATCGAAGCGCGGCGATTACTACGTTGGTATCAATGACGATATTCGGAATGCTCACGGCAGTATTATAGGCGATATTCTATGCAATATCAACCCCTGATCGTTGAAAAAGTAGCCCGTTTTTCACGGCAAAGCCGCTGGATTCGCTGAGTTTGCTGAACCTCAGCGTCTCGCCATCATCGGGGAGCTGTGACTGCGAAGTACCGCTTCCAGTTGATCTCTGTCAGTTGCAGAGAGTTACCATCCGGGTCATCGAAGAGGGCTATCCGGGCGCCCCACTGCACTTCCTCCGGCTCCTTGGTGAACTTCACACCCTTAGCGGCCAGCCGCTCGTATGTGTCATCGAGACTGTCCACCGCCAAATCAACGCTAGGTTCCCCCTGCCGCGGGCGCTCCATGCCGCCCCAGGTTTTCAAACCTATTTCGACACCTCCACAGTCGAAGCCGGCGTAATCGCGGAATTGGTACTTCTTGGTCAGTCCCAACGTGTCTTCATAGAACCGTACTGCTTGTTCGAGATCGGAAACTGTGAGTGTAATCGCCCAAACGTGAGTGATCATCTGGCACCTCCTGCGGACTTGTTCGGAATGCCCAACTACGGCGTCCAGCGGACTGGCTTCGCCTCGCCCCGCTCGACTCACCAGCAGCTAACATGCGTGTTGGGCGGCAGCACAAGGACTCACGTCTTCTGACCAGACTCCACGAGTTCCTTGAGTTTCTCGAGCGCCATTTGCCACCCGGTTTCGTTATCGGCTGCTGAAAGGCCAGGCGGCAGGTTGTCATGTACGGCGAACACATCCGTGCCGCCATCCGCCTCAGCAAGTGTGAAGGTGACAGTCATCTCGCCACGCAT
>CAYZIQ010000149.1:0-6328 GCA_964478375.1 uncultured Chloroflexus sp.
CTGCCTCGGCCAGGCGCGCCAGTATGATGTACGGCTGGCTGGCGGCGAGCGCCACCAGCGCCAGGATGAGCGCAATGGTTCTCATGGGAGCCTCCTTTGCTTGGATATGAACAGGGACGATCCGATACAGGCCGCACAACCATACATCGTTGCGGCCCGTGGGGGGCTGAAATCACCCGTATCGGGCAGGGATGTGGGGGAAGAAGTTACGGAACTGTCAGGAATTTGGTCATTTTCCCCCTTGCGCCACAAGAACAAATGTGCTATTATCGAACCACGGAAATGACCCCATGAAAGGGTCGAAGTGAGCAGCGGCTGCAACCGCTGCTTTCGTTTTATGGGGCATGGCGAGCTCCTGTATGATGGGTGGAATGGCGCGGCCGATCAAGCCGCCGGGAATGGTGTTGGTGTTCATAGTTTGCTCCTTTTGGGATGGAGGGATGTGGCGGGCTGCGGGTGCAGCCGCCTTCTGCCCGGCATTCCAGCCAGGCGAGTTGTTCTTGTGCATCCTGCGCAAGCAAGGAAGCCCCTTTGAGGGAAAACAAAAACGGGCGTTGCCGGGGGAGTCAATCCCCGGACAACGCCCGTTCGTTTTCCGCAGGAGATCGTGGCAGGGGAGGGTGCCGTCTCGGCATTCAGCCGGAGGCTGATCCTTGGCCGGGGGTGCTGTGATGTACTGGCTGTATGCCCGGTGGGGCGGAGGGCCTCCAGGCACGGCCTGCCCGGTTTGCCCTCCCATCTGCCACTCGTTTGCACGTTTCATCGGCTGCGGCCGCAGCCGGTTGCGGTGTGCTTCCCGTGACCAGGTTCCCCGGAATTTATAGAGCGCCTCTCGTGTAACCTGGCGGAAGTAGCTGCGCTTGGGAAGAGCCGCCTGTCTCGGCATTCAGCAGCGAGCCTGGGCTTCTTGTCTTGGTGAAGCGGCGTTGTCGAAGCGTAGCGGCTCGTGCACGGCCTGCACAGTATGCCCTTCCCGGCTTGCCTCCCAACATCGGTTGAGGGGCAGGCAGGGAAGCCAAACCGGAAACGAAAACGGGCATTGCCCAGGGGAATGGCGTTCCCCGGGCAATGCCCGTTTTGTCTCGAACATCCGACCACAGGTTGCTGCACCGGAGCGCGGCTCGTTAGTGATCCATGCGGCGGCAATCGCTAAGGCGGTTACTTTCTCTGCGAGGTGAGGTGGATGAGTGCTTTAAGGAGGCAGAAGAGAATAACTGTGGGCGATTGTGAGCGGAAATAGTAACACCCAGCTTGCGCCGGGCGTTATTTGCGGTCGAACGTATGAATTATTCAGGAAACTGGGCTTATTCTACTTGCTTTTCCGCCCTTGTCAAGCGTTTTGCAGCACAATTTATGGCTTTCTCAGGATCATGTAATTGAGGCGACACACTACTTTCCAAGCAATTCATCCATCATGCTCAAATCCACCAGCATTCCGCCTGCCGCCTTCATTTCCTCTTTGGCCGCAGGGGTGAAACCCTGGCGAGCAAAGGCGAAGTGGTGTATTTTCCAACCTTCGCCCATCTCGGGTAGGTCTCGTAGTACCAGCGGGGTCTTGGTTTCGAGAAGGTCACGAATAACCTGGCGATCTACTTTTTCGACGCCCCACTTGCATTCCCCAAGGAGAATATCCCTGCTGTTCCAGTTCACGGAAACCACGTCCACCTGTACCCGGCTGCTCCAGTGGCTGCCGATGGCCTGGGGGACAAATGGCAGCCTGCCCGCTTTACCTTGCTGTATCACCCATTGTCTGGCCAGATCCTCGAAGGCCGTCGCGCCAACGAAGGCGCGTAGATTTGCCTGTATCCTTTGCAGGATCTCGTCGGGTTCATCCAGTTTATCTTCCTGGAATGGCGCGATGAAGTGGAAATAGAAACGAAAATAGGGATCGCTCAAGTGATAGCGTCCGGCGCGTGAGCGGGCGCGTTCTCCGGGGCGGAGGGTTGCCGGCAGTTGGCGCTCGATCAGGCGCAATTCCTGCAATGTGTTCAGGTAAACATTGACGCTGGTTCGGGGGATGAAAGACCAGTCGCTGATCTCGGTCAGGGTGTGGCAGCCCGCTCCAATAGCTTTCAAGATGGCCAGGTAGTGCTTGGGTTCGCGTACCTCGTCGTATAGGAGAAACGCCGGTTCTGCCAGGAACATT
This sequence comes from uncultured Chloroflexus sp., assembly GCA_964478375.1. Lineage (GTDB taxonomy): Bacteria > Chloroflexota > Anaerolineae > Anaerolineales > Villigracilaceae > CG2-30-58-95. The sequence continues at coordinate 2,147 of CAYZIQ010000149.1, forward strand.
CCCCCCGGATTAAGGATCACATCTCGGATATTTTCGGTCAGCGATCTCGAAGCGTCCATCCATCTCAGATAGGCAGGGATACCCCCAGCAATTGCGTAGGCGGCCACCCGTTCTTCAGGTTTCCAGGCAGGATAGAATTCTCTCAGGCTGGAAAATGGCAGGGGACCAAGATGCCATTGGGCGGTCATCCTGCCAAACAAAGGCGACTGCCGGGAAAGCAATGTTTCCATCACGCGCACGTGCGAGCCACAAAGCACGATAACCATCCTGGAATTCTGAAAGAGTTGGTCCCAGGCATGTTGCAGAGCGGAGAGCATGGCCGGATCGGAGTCGGCGGCATAAGGGAGTTCGTCCAGGATCAGGATGTGCAGCTTATCCTGTATAAGGTCCGCAATCGCTTTCCACATTGCCGGCCAGGATCTGTGAATCGGCGCGCTGTCTTCTCCAACGCCAAGTATCTGGGCAAACAAGCCTTTGCGTTGGAGGTCGGCAGGCTCTCTCAGGGCTGCCCAATAGGTAAAGTTCACGCCGCTGTTTCTAGCCCAGTGTAAAAGCAATTCCGTTTTTCCCACCCTGCGCCTCCCATACACCAGGGCAAGTTGTGCAGTTCCAGGCTGTTGGCGGGTGAACAGGCCATCCAGGAAAGCAAGTTCCTCATTCCGATCTACGAACATGGCGCCTCCGCATCTATATAAGCATGATTATTATAACCCAGATTATACAAGGGGAGCTCTCCTGGCTACTTCGTCCATTGCGCCAGGTCCTCATCCAGTTCTTCGAGAGTTACCAGGCGCATTCCGGTCGAGACCCAGTTTTCCCCTTGAACGGGGTGACGGTTGATCTCCTCCTGGTATTCCAACGCGCCAGAGGTCCAGCCGCTACGCGAGAAACCCATGAACATTACTTTCCACTTTCCTTCCGCGGGAATGATATGCGCCGCCTTCTCTGTGATGAGTTCAGCCATGACCTTACGGTCGTTTTCCGACAGGGTCCACTTGCATTCCCCCAGGACGAGCGTCTTCTCCATCCGGTTGATGCCAACCACGTCCACCTGCGCCTTCGCACTCCATGTGCTGCCCACGTGATCCGGCATCATGGGAAGCGCACCTTGCACGCCGGCGCGCAACAGCCACTCCCGGCACAACTCTTCCCATGTGTACTTTCCGATGAAGTCGATCATGTGGCGGGTGATTTCAGCCAGGGCGGTTTCCCGCGCCCCCAGGGCCAACTGGTCCTGCCTGTCCGCGAGGAAGCGGAAGTAAAAACGCAGGTAGGGATCGGTGATGTGATAACGGCCTGCCCGGGAAGGCCCGCTTTCGGTGACCGGCACCCGCCGTTCTATGAAACCACTTTCGATCAAAATCCCGAAATACTTTGGCAAATGAACGTTCGGCAGTCCCGCAACCCCGGAGATTTCCTTGGGGGTGTGCGCCCCATTTGCGATCGCGCCCAGGATGGCGAGGTAGTTATGAGGGTCAGAGATGAAATCCTGCAAGAGCAACCTCGGTTCGGATTGGAGCAGGTTGGTGGAAGTCAGGAGGTGCAGCTTGATGTTCTGAGACACGGATTTGGTTGGATCTACCTGCTCCCAATACGCCGGCACACCGCCAAAGATGGAATAGAGTGCCACCCGGTCAACAGGCGAGTATTTCGGGAAGAAGCCGCGGGTGACCCCAAAGTAGAAGGGCCGGAGGTGAATTTGAGCGGAGGCGCGGCCATAGAGGGGTGCCTGGTAGGAGAGGAACTCGCGTTTCATCATGCCCAAGTGGGAGCCTGAGAGGCACAGGAATAGGTTGGTCTTCTTGAGCACGTGATCCCAGAGATTCTGTAGTATTCCAGCAATCTCAGGGGAGACTTCCAGCAAGTAGGTAAACTCATCAATGAACAATGCCAGGCGCTTGTCTTTTGCCAGTTCGGCAATTTGCTGGAATGCCTGTTCCCAACTGGCGTAGGTAAAAGTCTCCGGAAATGACACGCCTGTTGTACCGAAGCCGTAGATCGCCTGGGAGAAGGAGCGCAGTTGCGCAGCAGCCGAGGTGGATGATGCCACCCAATACAGGGCGCGGTTGCCGGTGCGCCGGATCCATTCGGCGAGCAAGGCTGTTTTGCCAACGCGCCGGCGGCCATACAGGATAAGAAATTCTGGCTTCGATGAAGCCCAAAGTTCGTCGAGAACTTCCAGTTCGCTTTGCCGACCGTAGAATTGGAATTCCATTGGCAACTCCTTACAAATACAGAGATATTATACTTCAAAGTATTATACTTTCAAGTATAAAGCGACAAGTAGTCTCATGGTCGGGTGGTCAAATAGTCAGATGGCCACATAGTCAAATGGTCAAAAGGTCAAAAAGTCTTGACAATGAGATTATACGACCACGAGACTACGCGACCATCCGACTATCTGACTTCTATGGCGAGTTCGCAATATGGTAAAAGCGGCGGAACGGGTTAAAAATCCGCCTTCGGGGGGGGCGAAAGGCTCGCCAACAGGACCATGCCAAGGCGCGCCGATACGGGACGCGGCGGCGATACCCCCCTGCGGAAGGTCGTATGATGGGCGAGCAGATCACGGAGATGGAAAAGTGTCCGAAGGATATCAGGCAAAAAAGAAACGTTGGCTCAAGCTGGCCGCCGGTCTGCCGCCGGAAGTAAGCAGGCGCATCGCGCTGCGCAACGTCGAGGCTGCCTCGCTCTTGAAACCTGAAGCGCAACAGACGCTGGCGAGGGCGCTAGATGAGGGCCTCAGGCGGGTTTCGGCGGCAATCCGCATCCTACGACAGAGGCCGGATGCCTCGGTGGAAGACTTGCTGCGAGAGGAATGCGCACCTGCCGCCACCCAAGCCCGCGTCGACCGCCCGGCACGGCGCGGCAAGCAGCCGGGAACCGCGCTTTCGCTCGCTCCTGGAAGCGGTTCTCCTGTCGTTTCCTCCCTGGCACGCAGCGTCGAACTGCCCCTGGAAGGGCTGGCAGGAGGAGACGCAACTCCCGCCTCCCCGGAAAGCCCACCGCCTGCTCCACCTCTGCCCGGCCCAGAAACACCCCCAGGCGCGGCGGCCCTGGCCGGCCTGATCCGAGCCTGCTTCCCGGACATGCCGCGCATTTCGGCGGAAGCCCTGGCTGCCACCGGACTGACGACCCCGCTGCGCGAGCTGCTCCTCGCCTGGCAGGAGTGTCTCTTCTCCCCGCAGCTCACCGACCTGACCTTCGTCATCCTGGCCGGTTTCGTGCAGCAGGCGCAAGCCGGGCTGCAGGAGAAGGTCTCCGCGAAACCGGCCTATCGCCATGCGCTGCGCAACAGCGGCGTATCCCTACCCGATCCCGAAAGGAGAAACTGATCCATGCTCAAACGCCTTGCCCATTTGGGGGTCAACGTCACCGTGCTGGCCATTTCCATCGTCGTCTTCGTCGCCGCCTTCCTGTTCCTGCGGATGGTCGGCGCGGCGGGGACGCCGCCCCCGGTCACCCTGCTGGCGGCAGCCAGGAACCTGGACATCGGCGATGTGCTTGCCCAGGCTGATCTCGCCGAGATCACGGCTTACAAGGACGCCAGCACCAGCCTGTATTTCACCGCCGATCAATCCGCCGGCGTGGTTGGAGGCATCGTGACGCTGCCGGTCAAGGCCGGGCAGCCCCTGCTCAAGTCCGCGGTGATCTCGTCCGCCAACGGGACGAGCCGCCTGGCCGCGGCTTAGGCGGACTACCCCGCCGGCAGCCTGTTCCCGCTTTCGCTGGATGCCGCCAACGTCGCCGCACCCGAACTGTCCTCCTTCCTGCCCGGCGACCTGGTCGGGATCACGGTGGTCTTTGCCAACCGCCCGCAGAACAGCCTGGAGGAGAACGCGGCATACAACTTCCAGGCCTCCAGTGTGCCAACGCCGACGCCCTCCCCGCAGGAAGCCGCGCTGCAGGCGCAGGAGGAGCGCAGCCAGCCGCCCATGTCCAAAGACCTGTTCCCCGGCGGCGTGCGCGTGATCGCCGTCCAGGGGCTGCCGGAAACGACCGTCGCGGACACGAAGACCGGCAGCGCACAGGACGCCTACCTGGCGCCCAGCGATTACGCCGCGGCGCGGCAGGTGCTGGTGCTGCTGGTGCCGCGCGACAGCCGCGAGGTGCTCAGCCTGGCCCTGTCGCAGGCCGACCTGATCGTCGTCAGCCTGCTGGCGCGCGGCGAGGCGACGAACA
>CAYZIQ010000150.1:0-6315 GCA_964478375.1 uncultured Chloroflexus sp.
CTTCCAGGTATAGAGCCTGGTTGAAGGAAGGTGTGACAATGGAGACGAGCATGGCAGTCACGGCAAGGTCGCTGTAATGGATTTAACACCATAGAAAGCAGCCGCGCATCGATTTACCCACAGATTGGGATCGGGGCCAAATTCCATCAGCCCGCCGAAGCTGTCCAGCGCGGTCACCTTTACATCCGCGATTCCTTGATCTCTCGCGGCGCGAATTGTCTCGTCGCGTCGATCCCAGAGCGAAGCTCTTTCAAGGTATTCAGGAGTAACTGCAATGATCAGCCTGGCCATGCGCAGAGGATATAACGAAGATAATCCCAGTAGAAATGTCGCCAGCAGCACGAAAGAGGTGGGTCTAAACTTGAGTGTCAAGGTCAATCGCCGAAGAAACGACCCTAGGAGGGCCCCTTCTGCCACCAGTGCGCCGGTCAATATGAATTGCGCCGGCAGGAGCGCACGCCCCTCCGGGTAGGCCGACTCCGCGTAGACGCTTGGCGCGCAAATACAGACTACGAGCAAGTAAACGATAACCGGCACGGCCAGCAGCGCGATCCAAAGGGGTCGTTTGCTCTTTACAGAATTGCTGCCATCGTGCAGGATGTACACGACAAGGGCCGGGACAATCATGGAGAACAAATAGGGTATCGGCGCGCCCTTCAGCGTGCCTTTCAGGAAGCCGAATGCAAACTCGAAGGACAACAAGATCAACTGAATCGGCCGAGGCGGCCCGACCAATAGAGATTGGCGGATCGCGTTCCCCGGGGCCAAGAAAACCGCTATAAAAGACGCTGCCGAACCGGCCAAGGCACTGGTGAGCAAGACCAGGGCAGCATGGCGGTCATTTCCCTTGGAGAAAAACAAGACTGTGAAAAAACCAAGTCCCAGCAGGCCGATTTGCAAAGCAAGCGTCGTTTCTGAAAATCCTCCGGCCAAAAAAGCAGTTATGAAAACCAGCACGATTTCCCAGGCGGGCGGACGTTTGTTCGCATTTGTCCTTGCCCGATCAATCATGAAAGCACTCAGGTAGGTCAGAACGACCAGGGGAGCGAAATAGGTTGCGCTGCCAGTTCGCCAATAGACAGATTGAAAGCGTTCAGGCGTCAGCAAAATAGCAAAAAAGGCGACTATTTCTGCGAGTAAGAAAGCCGCGCGCCATGGAAGCTCGAAATGAAGCAGCCTGGAAATTTCACGAATCAGCCAGGATAGACCGCCAAGCCACAGGAGGATCAACGCAGCCGAAAAAAGGGAGGCTGCTTTCGCGCCGAACAGCTCGCTGATTCCTACAAGCAGGATCGCCGCATAACGCTCCGACCATGAATTGTATTCATACCAGATCGCCTTGAGGACCCCACCCTGCGTTCTGAAATCGCCGCTCAGACAATAATCATCAGCAATGAGTCGAGTAAGGGAGCTGTTGTATATGATGAGCACTAACCCGAGCGCCAGTGCAACCATGCAGAAAACAATTGCAAGATTGATGATTCGTTTCTTGAGTGAGTCCTTTAGCATGGTTCTTTCCTTTGCTCGAAGATCATCCATAATGCGGAGATACCCTGCAATGGACGTAGTATAGGATTCCAAAGGCAACGTTGAGAAGGTAAATCAAGATAATTGGAAGTTCTTTCTTGAAATCGAGCTTCCCCTTCACAAGCCTCTTCTGGAGGAAAAACCGAAGCGAAGCGCCGAAAAGCAAGAATAAGGCGATCTGTGCGCTCCATCGGAAGTTGCCGTAATAGAAATCGTTCCCCTGTTCCGCCAGGAAATACATCTGGCCTGCACCTGTTATGAAAGTGATCCAGGCCAATTGCAAGGATGGATCTTTCAAAGAAGTCCGGTAATTCAGAATAAGAAAAACCAGCGGGAATAATATGGAGAGAAGGAACTTGGTCAGCAAATAATGGGAAAAGGCTTGTTCGACTGCAAATGGCCGTAGGACGATTCCTTCCGTATTGGTCCCAGAAAAGAAAAGAACGATCACCGATTGAGCAGCCAGAACCAAAATCCCAGGAACGATCAAGCCTCCAAGCAGCATCCGCCAGTCGAATTTCTTCTTCTTCCAAAAGTAGAAGAGCGCCAAGACCATAACAGCCGGTATGACAGACAAGCCATAGTTAGGCTTCACAAGACAAGCTGCGATTATGAGAAAAGCAGAAAGCACAACCTTCCATTTTTGGTTGGCAGGATGTTCGAATGCGTTGATAACCAGCATAAAATTGGCAAGCGCCAACGGACGCAATAAGTGGATTGTTGGGTTATGATAGTTGGCCAGACCGATGTAGCCGAAATAGTATCGTCCATCCAAAATAACGAAAAAGGCAATTGGCGCAACGATCGTGAGAGTCACCGCTGCCAGAACCCGCCACCACTCTCCCCATCTGCCCGGCAGCCTGCCAATCCAGAAATATATCAACAAGGCTGCTGCCACTTGAGCACAGACTTGTTCGATGATCAACAGTGTCCAAAGGCTGACGCTTGTCTTATGGAACACCCAAAAGACAAAATAGAGAAGAAGTTGTAATCCGGGGTTCGTAAGGTCTCTGAGGACAAACTCCTTCTTCATAAGTTGGATCGTAATCAGGATGTGGTTGCCATAATCATTATCCACAGGCGCAAGAATGCGATAGCTATAAATTGGAGTCGCAATCGCAGCGACGAGCGCAACCAGCACCAATATGGCGAGCCAATTTTGATTTAACAGCCGCTTGAGTGACATAACCCTTCTCATACGATCATTATAGAGAATTCATACAGCAAAGCCTCGCTCAAGGGGCGGCCTCCGGATTCAAGGGGGTCTCCAAATCAAAGATGACATAACCATCTCCTTCGGCGATGATGGCGTAATTATTGTACAGCATGTTCTTCAAGGCTGTCTGTTTTTCTAGCTCGCCTCCCAGTGTCACCAGGAAATAACGCTTGCCGGCCGTGCGATCCGCAAACATGGTTTGGAAGTCCTCAGGGGTGAGTCCACGGGCAGCGGTAAGGTCGAAATCAGCGCTGGTGGGCCAGAGCACGTTCGGCATCCGCCAGCCGTAGTACGCCAGCCGGTAGCCGTAGTCGTGCGTCAAGGCAACCACATCACCGTCGCGCGGCAGGACCCGGCCGATCTCGGCCCAGATGGGCGGCTCGCGGCGATAGTTATTGCCTGAGACATATATGGCCGAACGCCCGACCCAAGCTGGGTACACCACGCAGAATGTCAATGCCAGGGCGGCGATCCCTTTCCAGAAGAATCCCTGCTTGCTCAACCGGTCGAGGATCAACTCAGCAATCGGGGCCAGGGATAAAGCGATGATTGGCATGAGCATCAGATGATAGTAATCGTGTGTTGTGATCTGGAAGGGGAAAAACAAGCCATAGACTCCGTAGCCGACCCACATCCCGAACAGAAGAACACGGGCTTTTGGCGGTGCGATCAACATTCCGCCCAATGCGAGGAAGAAAATTGTCAAGTCCACGATGGTATGAAGGAACGATAGCCAACGGACGTAGTACGATGGATCGAGCAGTTTGCTGGAAAGCGAGAGATTCCAGAAAGCAAAGTAACTCGAAGCGCGAGAGAAAATCCCAATGAAGTAGTAGATGAATCCCGGCAGCGCGGCAAGCAGGACCATGACCCAAATTTTCGGCGACTTGAGCGCCTTGCGAAAGCCTACCTGACTCAGGACGACGGCCACAGCCATGCCGATCAGCGGGAACGCGGCCGTGACCTTGACGAGAATCGTCAGCCCGGCCAGCAGCCCGGCGACAAGCGCCCATTTCCAGGTCTGCTCTTCGCCCCACCGGTAAAAGGCGTAGGCCGTGAAGATGATGAACATGACCATCATCGGGTCAACCTGGAAAGAACGACTTGCCAGGGTAGCAAAGGGCAGAAGAAGGTAATACCCCAATGAGACCGCCGCCGCCCGCGCCGAGAACATCCGTTTGGCTAACAGGAAAAGTACGATCCCCCCTGCCATCCAAAAGAGGGACGAGTAGATGCGCGCCACCCAAACGTACTCGCCGCCAATCACGAGATAGGTCACAGCGGCGATGAAGTTCTCGATGCGCGGCTCATCTTGCTCGACGGCGTTCATCAGCCGGATCGCCGCATCACGCATCTCGGGGTCAGCGGTTGGCAACATCTTATAGTACATGCCGCGCGCCACGATGGCATTCATAAGCTGGCGCGTTGGGTGATAATCCAACGGTGGATCAGTCAAGCCATATAATCGGACAGCCAAACCGATGAGGAGAAGGATGGCAACGATCAAGTTTAGCCAGAAGCGTTGAAGATCGAATAACTTACGGAAGAACATAATCAATCTCTTTGTTCAGACAGGATCGTCACCGACAGCAGCGTGACGTGCGGGCCCCAGGAAGGGTCGTTTGCACTGCGCCTCTTGGTTGGGTCGTTCATCGAAATCATTCCTTGCTACCGGGTGAACGCACGAACAGGGCATTGATCTGGAGGATGCTGCCGTCTCGAGGCGAGAACATCTGTCCCCAACTGCCAGCGTAGGCGAAGCCGCGCGAGGTGAGAAATTCGTATACCTGGTGGAAGCTGGCCTGCCCTTTGTAAAGAACCTGGAAGGAACATTCTACGTTGACGTAGTCAATTGCATTCAGCGTGCCCATGCCCCCTTGCAGGACCTCCAGTTCGTATCCCTGCACATCTATCTTCAATAAGACCTTTCGCTCCAGGCGCAACTGTCGCGCGAAGTCGTCCAGTCTTTGGATACGGACAAGAACCGGCTCCGTCTTTGCTGTCCAGGGAAAGGCCTGCTTGTGCGCCTCGGCCATCGGCAGGATCGAGCTGGAGGGCGAAAACTCACTGCGCTGGATGGCGGTCTCTCCCTGCTCGTTGCCCAGCGCAACGTTGAAGGCCTGGAAGCGTCCGCCGCGGTTCAGGTTACGGATCAGGATCTGGTAACAGTCCGCGAGCGGCTCGAAGGAGTAGATCTGCGCTAGCGGCAGGTACGAGCGTGCAGCGTAGGCGAACGAACCGGTGTGCGCGCCAATGTCAATGACCGTTTGGATGCCCGCCCTTTCTAGCCACAATTTATGGGGCCGCAGGCCAACCAGTTCCCGGATGTATGGGCGGTTGAAGAGGGCCAAAGAGAGGATGCGGAACGCCTGCGCAGGCCTCTCAGCCATCAACCCCAGAAGTATGATCCCCTTGCATTTCAGATCTACGATTTTGGCAATAGTCATTCTTGATTAAAGCCTCTGTGACCTTCGAAATCTACGATTCGCAAGCCGCATATAGAGGTTTCTGAGCCGGCCCAGCCCCAGCAGACTCAGAAAAGCGAACAGGATACGGTGCCATTCTGCCAAAGCGATGGCCGGACTTAGGGAGGCGCTGCGCCAATAGGATTTCAGCGCGGCCCACGGCTGGCCGCCATCCAGCACGTAGCGGGCGTTGAATCGATGCGCGCCAGCCCATATCCGCCGCGATTCCCGCGCCATCAACGCCGCCAGATCGGGCTGAGTCCGCGCCCATTCCAGGACGAGGTAAGCTTCCTGACCGAAGCGGGGGGCCTGAGCCAGGTTCTTGGCCTCTTCGTGAAAGCGCGCCGCGGCCCAAAGCTGCGGTACATAGACCATCTTCGCCAAGCGCGCCATTCGTATCCAAAGCTGGTGATCGAGCAGCATATGAAAGGCGTCGTTGAGATAACCAGCCTGTTTCAGAACGCCCCGGCGCATGAAGACGGCTGGCTGACCAATGATGTGGAACTGGAGCAAGTCCACTAATTCCCAGGCGGCGTACTTCAGTCGTTTGGTCGGCCGGCCGCGCCCGTCAACAGCCAGCACGTCCCCGTAGACTAGACCGGCGTCTGGGTTCGCCTCCAGGGTGGCGACCGCGCCCGCCACTGCGCCGGGGAGGTAGTAATCGTCCGAATTCAGCCAGGCGACGATCTCGCCCCGGGCGCGCTGTAGGCCTTTGTTGATCGCCTGTGCCTGTCCCTTATCCGGCTCGGAAACCCACCAGGCCAGCCGGTCGGCATACTTTTTTATGATTTCCACGCTGCCATCGGTGGAAGCCCCATCCACGACGGAATATTCCAGGTGCGGGTAATCCTGATCCAACACAGAGCGGATGGTCTGCTCGAGGAATTGCGCCTGGTTGTAAGAGGGCGTGACGATGGAAACGAGGGGGTAGGGATTCATGATCGAGAGGCGTGATGAGCGATACGTGATGCTTGTTTCGTGATGAGTAAGCAGTGGAGACGGCTGCGGGAGGGGTTAGAAGAGGTTGTTGTAGTCTATTTTTTGAAAGACAGTCAACTTTCCGCCGATGGTAGCATCCAGCACCTGGCGCCCATTCGACTCGTAGGC
>CAYZIQ010000151.1:0-6273 GCA_964478375.1 uncultured Chloroflexus sp.
CAACCACCACCGGGTTGTCGCGGTAACGCTCGGCGGTGTAACGCCACATCTCCACCCAGGCGTCCTGCGCGGCCGGGTCGCTCCAGACCGACTCGACCAGCAAATCAGGATCGAACCAGTCGCCGGCGCAATCGCGATAGAACGTGAAGTCGCTGCGGCCTGGCCCGGTGCGGAAAGTGATGACCACGAACAGGTCGGCGTTGGCAGCCATCTCGATCATGTGGTCGAGACTGGCCTGTACCTGCTCATCCAAAACGTAAGGCGGACGCTCGGTGAACAGACCCGGGTGCGAAAAGTTGACGTAGTTCGCCCCAAGCGCCGCCAACTCATCGAAGTCCGCTTGCGTGTAGGGCGGGCCAACGTAGCCATCCCCCAGGAAGTCTGGGCCATCCAGTTCCGGCACGACGATGCGCTGCCAGGTATTCGCGCCGCGCAGTTGTGCGCCGTTCGACCACAGGCCCCATTCGTCAGTGGCTCCGGCCAAACTGTCGGTTGAAGATGGTTGCGCCGCGTCCGCGGTCGGCAACTCCACTGCCTCCGGCCCGGAGAACTCATCCACCAATCCACAGGAGAGGGTGAAAACACTCAGAATCAGCGCACCCACGATCCGCCGTAAACGCATGTGGCCTCCGCTTCACAAACTTGACTTTATTATAGGCATTCCCGGACGAAAAGCAATAGCCTTGCAGAGTCAGTGCTAATCGCTTGGACGACCCGCAGGTAAAGAAGGAAAAATGCTTGACAAAGATGTCGGTTCTATGTATCATTGAAACGATATTACATTTTCCCCTCCTCAAGTGTAGCAACACTACACGCGACTGAACTCACGACAGAATAGACGACCATGAAGTTCGAGAACCAGTCGAACAACGCGCTCGCCAAGCTGAGGGGATATTACCCTTTCCTCTCACCGTCGGAGGCGAAGGTCGGGGATTTCATCTTGAAGAACCCGGAGCGCGTCATCCGCATGACGCTGGCTGAAATTGCTGAACACAGTGAGGTGAGTGGGGCGACAGCCCTGCGGTTGTGCCGCACGCTGGGGTACGAAGGCTGGCTGGAGTTCAAGATCGCGATCACCCGATCCATCCCTGTCACCTCGCAACTGATCCACGACGACATCAAAGAGGCGGATCCCCCAGGCCTGATTGCACAAAAAGTATTGCGCGCCAGCATTCAGGCAATGGAGGATACCCTGGCCGTGTTCGACGAAGGGGCCTTCACGCGTGCGGTTGACATGATTGCAGACGCCAGGCGCGTATTGATCGTGGGCGTAGGTACTTCGGGACCTATGGCCCACGAAATGTTCAATCGCCTGTTCAGATTAGGGATCAATTGCTGGGTCCAGACGGACTCGTACCTGCAAGTGATGCAGGCGGCTCTTCTTACCAAAGAGGACGTGGCGGTCGTCATTTCGCAAACAGGCGATTCCCACGATCCGATCCGCACCGCTTCAGAGGCAAAGTTGAATGGCTGCGGCGTGATCGCCATCACAGGCAACGCCCTGTCTTTGCTGGCGCAGACGGCGGACGTGGTGCTGCTCTCGGTCTCCCACGAGACGCGGGCAGAGACCACGGCCTCGCGCGTCGCCCAGCAGGCCCTGATCTACGCCCTGTACGTCGCCCTGGCGATGCGCTCCGTGAGCAAGACCATCGAAGCGGACCGGGCCATCTGGGAAGCGCTGATGCGCAAGAAACCGTTCCAGGCCGAAGCGTGAAAGCCTGGTTGGACATCAATTCAGGAACAAGGCCTATCCATCATGAAAGAGACTGTCGTCAGTATAAAGAACCTGAGTTACAGATACCGGGGAACCAAGAAGAACGCCATCGAGGACATCAACCTGGATCTCCAGAGAGGCGAGTTCCTGGTACTCATGGGGCCAAGCGAGGCGGGGAAGAGCACGCTGGCGGTCTGCATCAACGGGCTGATCCCTCACTTCCACAAGGGGAAGCTGGAAGGCAACGTGGTCGTCAACGGCAAGAACACACGCGAACATACCGTCTCACAAATGGCCGAGGACGTTGGACTGGTCTTCCAGGACTTCGAGGCGCAACTGTTCTCGACCAACGTGGAACTGGAGGTGGCCTTTGGCCCAGAGAACTTCGCCACCGAACGCGAAGAGATCGGCAAACGGATCAACGAGAACCTGGAATATGTCAAGTTGGCCGAGTTTCGCAACCGCCCCCCCTCCACACTTTCGGGCGGACAGAAGCAAAAACTGGCCATTGCCTCCGTCCTGGCACTGATGCCAAAGGTCCTGGTCATGGACGAGCCGACCACCGACCTGGATCCGATCAGCAAAATGGGGATCTTCGACATCACCAACCGATTGCGTCAGCGCTCGGATCTGACCCTGCTGGTCGTCGAACACGAGACGGAGGAGGTGCTGCACGCCAGTCGCATTGCCCTGCTCGAGGATGGACATCTGGTCAAGGTTGGCCCGGCCCGCGAAGTCCTGCAGGACGTGGAACTATACGAAAAACTGGGTCTGATGCCACTGGGCATCCCGCGCTTCTTCAAGAGCATGGGAGAGACAAGGCTGCCGCTCACCCCTGACGAAGCCGAGCCAGCCTTCAAGAAAACCGGCTGGAAGATATCGTCAGAGAAGTACGAGGAGATGGTAGCGGCTGAGAAACGCGAACAGCAAGCCCAGGCCTCGAAGGAAGCCCTGATCTGCTGCCGCGACCTGGAATTCGATTATCCCAGCGGCGTCAAGGCCCTGCGGGGCATCAGCCTGGACATCTACCCTGGCGATATGGTCGCCATCGTCGGGCAAAACGGCAGCGGCAAGACCACCCTGGCCAAGCAGTTCAACGGCCTGCTGCTCCCCTCACGCGGCTCTATCACAGTGGATGGAAAGACGACGAAAGAACAGGGGATCTTCCGGCTTGGCCAGCGGGTCGGTTACGTATTCCAGAATCCCGATCACCAGATATTCTCGGAAACAGTGTTCGAGGAGGTGTCCTTCGGTCCGCGCTTGCGGGGAGTTGGCGAGGCCGAACTCAAGGACCGCGTCAGGGAGGCGCTGGCGGCCGTCGGCTTGGAAGGGGCGGAGGATCAGGATCCCTTCAGCATGACCAAGAGCGGGCGCCAACGGGTAGCGGTGGCAGCCATCCTGGCGGTGAGGCCCGAAGTGCTGATCCTAGACGAGCCGACCACCGGCCTGGACTATCGAGAGCAGCGCAGCATGATGGAAATGGTCAAACGCCTGAACGAAAGCGGCAGCACGATCATCTTCATCACGCATCACATGTGGGTGGTGGCGGAGTACGCCAAGAAAGTCTTCGTCATGAAGGATGGCCTGCTCTTCCTGGAAGGCACGACGCGGGAAGTCTTCTTCCACGAGAAGGAATTGCTGGAGGCCTCCCTGCGCCCGCCGCATTTCATCCAGTTTACGAACCGCCTGGGGAAGACCATGCTGAGGGTCGAAGAACTGCGCAATTGCATCGCAGGAGCAAAGAAGTAATGGAAGCAGAACTCTACCTCGATTACAAGACCGCCTACCACCGGCTGGACGCGCGCACGAAGATCCTGTTGTTCCTCATCTTCTTCATCGCCACCCTGCAATTCCAGAATCCCGTCTGGCTGCTGCCGACCGTCCTGCTGGTACTGTTCCAGTTGTTCGTTTCGCGCTCCCTGAAGAATCTCGTTCGCATCCGCTTCGTCCTGCTCGTGCTGTTCATCTCAAGCATAGTCATCTGGAACTTCTTTTCCAGCGGCGTGACTCCGCTTTTCTGGATATTCGAAGTCGAATCCATGATGTACAGCATCAACCGCACTTTTCTCATGCTGATAGTCATTACCATGGGCGTCGTGATGATCAGCACGACGCGCAACGAAGAGCTGGTCATGGGGATGATCAAGATGGGCCTGCCCTACCGAGTCGGCTTTGCCATTTCGACCGCGCTGCGCCTCGTCCCGACCATCGTCGCGAGCCTGCTGACCATCAGTCAGGCGCAGCGCAGCCGCGGCCTGGACCTCGAGAGCGGAAACATATTGGAGCGTTTGAAAAAATTCCTCCCCCTGCTCGTGCCGGTCTTCATCTCCAGCATCAGAAACACGAACATCTTCGGCATGGCACTCGAATCGCGCGGCTTCGGGGCACGCGACGACCGCACCTTCTACCTAGAGATGAAGATGAGCGGCGCGGATTACCTCATCTTGACGCTTAGCATGTTGTATCTGATCGCCAGCATCGGTTTGAACCTGGCTGGCTACGGCGAGATCACGGGCCTGACCCGCTTCTAGAGAATGCAATGACCGAAAACATCAGTGATCTGCTCCCCTTCATTCTGCGGCGCGAGAACGTGGCCCGCTACGAAGACGGCGCGGTCGTCATTTGTGACCGCAGAAAGTACCCGTTCGAGAAAGCCTTCGTCCGCTGCCCGGACGTCGAATCGGTCGCCCGCGCCATCGAGGAGATGGTCACGCAGGGCGGCGGACCATCCATTGCTGCCTGCTACGCCATGGTCATTGCCGCGCGGGAGGCGGAATCCCTGCGGGCTGAGGATCGGCTGGAACACCTGAAACGGGCAGAGAAGCGCCTGGTCAACACCCGCCCAACGAATACGGCCCTTGCCCGGCGGCTGGAGCAGGCCATGGCAGTGCTTGGCCGGGCGATGGAGGCCGGCCAAGCACTGGCGGACAACCTCCTGGCCTGGATCGAGGGGCGGCGCGACCAATCCTACCGCGACTATTCCGCCACCGCACATTTCGGCGCCAGCCTGATCGAGGACGGCGACGGCATCCTGACCATGTGCTTTGCGGAGACGGCCTTCCTGCTCAGCCTGGGGCTGGCGGCGCGCGAGGGGAAACACATCCACGTGTTCACGCCCGAAACGCGTCCCTACCTTCAAGGCGCGCGTCTGACCGCGCCGAGCATCCACGAGCTGGGCATCCCGGTGCAGGTCATCGGCGACAACATGCCGGCCTACGTCCTCTCACAGGGCAAAGTGCAGAAGTACTTCACCGCGGCCGACCTGGTCACGCTGGATGGGCACGTGGTCAACAAGATCGGCACCTTCCAAAATGCCATTGCTGCGCATTACCACGGCGTCCCCTACTTTGCATTCTGCTGGGGACTCGATCCGACGAAACCCGACCGCGCCTCGATCGTGATCGAGGAGCGCAGCCCGGACGAGATGCGCGTCTGCCGGGGCCAGCCCACCACGATCCCTGAGATCGAGGCTTACTATCCCGCCTTCGACATCACGCCTCCGCACCTCGTTTCTGGTATCATCATGAAGAACGGCATCTTCAGCCCTTACGACCTGAAGAATCATTACCATTCGACGTAAGCGGTGTTATCCTCATTGGAGAAAAACATGTCCCAACCACAGGAACGCGTAGCCATCATCGGGGGCACGGGGATCGCCAACATCCCCGGCCTCTCCCTGGTCGAGGAAACAGTGAAGACGCCCTATGGGCGGGTGACCGTTTCCATCGCCGAATCCGCTCCCCATCCGGTCGTGTTCCTGAACCGTCATGGGCCGAACCGCCAGAATCCGCCGCACATGATCAACTATCGCGGCAATGTCACGGCATTGAAGATGCTTGGCGTCCAAAAAGTCATCGCGATCAATGCAGTTGGCTCGATCAATCGAAAGATGCCCCCCAAGAGCCTGGTGCTTCTGGACGACTACCTGGATTTCACGAGCGGGCGGCAGCTTACATTCTTCGACGGCGGCAAGAGCGGCCACGCCTACACCAGCGTGAATGCCCCGTGCTGCCCTGTCCTGCGGCGGCGGATGCTCGACCTGGCAGGCGAGTTCGGCCTGTCCTTCCACGCGCACGGCACGTACGTCTGCACGAACGGGCCGCGCTTCGAGACCCCGGCCGAAGTGCGCATGTTCGGGAAACTGGGCGGGGACGTGGTCGGCATGACGGGCGTCCCCGAGGTCACGCTGGCGCACGAGCTGGGCATGCACTATGCGGCAATCGCATATTCGATCAATTGGGCGGCGGGCATCAAGCCGAAGATCGAAGTCGTAGAGGAAGGCATCCCCGCGCTGTTGCCCCATTTATCGGCGCTCCTGCTCAAAGCCCTGCAAACGGCGGAGGCGGCCATGGAATGCGAGTGTGCCAGTTCGATTTTTATGGTTTACCCGGCTCAAGAAGGAGGTGGTGTATACAGGACATAAAAGCCATTCGAATATGAACGCTTCGTTCTCACCATCGTGTAAATCCTATCGAAGAGGAGAATTGATATGAAAGAGATCTTTACCATGTGGAAGAACACGCGCATGATCATCCTGACCGCTCTCTCGGCCGCGATCT
>CAYZIQ010000152.1:0-6076 GCA_964478375.1 uncultured Chloroflexus sp.
TCGTTATCAGCCATGGCGGTGATGGTGGCTGGCCCAAATACGGAAAGAAAAATCAGGATGCGCTTCCAGGATCGGGCAAAGAAACCGCGCCTGGAGGAAACAATGGCTTTGGTCATTGTTCTCGCCTGCAATGGTTACCGATAGAAGCGCGGCAGGCGTTTCTTCCACGCCGTCGGGATGACCTTGTCCAGCGCATCGTCGGCGGTGACGATGCCGTGCAATCGGTTTTCATCGTCTACCACCGGCACAGCCAGCAGATCGTATTTGGCAACAGTCTGAGCGACAGTTTCCTGGTCGTCGGTCAGGTTGACGCTGATGACGCGCGTGGTCATGAAATCCTTGACCATCGCTCCGGGTCTGGCAAAGATGAGATTGTTCAACGAGAACGCTCCGACCAGATGGTTCTCCTCGTCGGTCACGTAGACGTAGAACATCGTCTCGACCTCGTCAGCCATGGCGCGCAATGCCTCGATGGCCTGCGCCGCTGCCAGGTCCGGGCGGATGGCGGCGTATTCGGTGGTCATGATGCCGCCCGCCGAATCCTCGGGATAAGCCAGGAGTTTACGGACATCGGCGGCCTCGTCCTTTTCCATCAGTGCCAGCAGACCCTCCTTGCGGTCTTTGGGGAGATCGGCGAGCAGGTCAGCCGCCTCGTCGGGCTCCATCTCCTCGAGCACGTCAGCCACCTTCTCGTCCGGCATGTGCTCGATGATCTCTTTCTGGAAGTCCGGCTCGACTTCCTCGAGCGTATCCGCCAGGTGCTCCACGTCCAGTTTATTGAGCAATTGGCCGCTCTCCAGCTTGTTCAGATCGCTGACGATTTCCGCCAGGTCGGCAGGGTGAAGCTCGTGCAGCTTTTCCGCTGGGACGCGCAATTGCATGGACTCGTCGCGGCTCAGAAGTTCCACGTCCTCCCACGATATGCCCGCCTGCTTGAGATGCCCGGCCAGGAAGTGCGCCAGCCCAACCAGCCCGAGACGGCGGAGAATGCCCACCCAGGTGATGTCCACATTGCTGACGTAGAGCGTCCCATTGACGCGCACCAGTTCCACATCGTTGACGCGCACCACGCGCGCCCCGTCGGTGTCAATGATCTGTTTGTCCAGCACGTCGCGGGAAAGCAGTACATCCTTGTCCGTCAACTCGAATGCCGGCACCTCATCCTCACGATACTTCAATGGGATCACGGGGGAAAGCAAAGTCGTCACTGCCACAATCGGCAGGTAACGAATCCCTTTCTTCTCCTTGACCGCCACCGCCTCGACCAATGGGTGCGGGAACTCCGCCCAGGGGCGGATGACCACGTCCTCGATTTTGCCAAGGGGTTTCCCGTCCAGATCAGTGACGGGACGGCCGAGAATTTCGCTCAGATAAGCCATAGGATGCCTCCCGAGAAAGCAATTAGAACCAGTCACGTTTGGCAAATACGTAAACTGCCACGCCGGTCAATAACATAGATAAAGCCAAAGTGAATATGAATGCAAGTGGATGCTCTTGCAGGGGCAGGTTCACGTTCATACCATAAAATGACGAGATCAGCGTTGGTAGCTGACAATGATGGTGATCGCGGTCAATGCTTTCACGACCGTATTCAAGTTATTCGAAATGATCGAAGCAAAGGCATCCATCATCGAGCTGAGAATGTCAGAGGCGATATGGGTCATTTGAAGCGCCTGCTGGTTCTCGGTCATGACATCCTCGAGCAATTCCTGATCCTCTTCAAATTGATTGAACATCTGGGTGCGATGCAAGCGTTCCAACATCACCTCATTGGAGCGCAGACTGGAAATGAAGTAAGTCAGGCTTTTTTGATACTTCAGCAATTCCAACACTTCACGGTTCCGGGTAGATTGCTGCAACTGGTCTTCCAGCCCCCCGACAATCTTGTTGATCTCGCTGAGATGCCCCAGATAGCGAACCGCTGTTTCGAGTAAGGCGTAAAGGGCGAAGCGGTAACGCTTTCCCGTCTTCAGACCTCGATACTTGCTATTGCACAATTCTCGGATTATCGCATTCTCGTAACGGCAAATCGTGGCAATAAGCTCCCCCTTGATAATAATCCCCAAAGGAACCGTAATATAGGGAATATCGCTGCCGCCGCCCTGGAAAAATGGGATGCGAATCAATACAAAAGTATAGTCTTCATCTTCATCCCGCTCCACATGGGCCATTTCATCCAGGTCGAGCGAGTAGGTTATCAGGTCAGAATCAAATCCCCATTCGACCAATTGCATGGTTTCTTCGGTTGAGGGATTCGTGACATTGATCCAGCACCCCTTAGCCGGCTGGTCAATACGTTGCAGCCCTGGTTCAGAGGTTTTAAATATCGTGAGCATAACAGCCTCCTGGGTGCGGATTGACATCACGCAGGAGGGATGCCCACCTCCTTCGTGATGTTTATGTGAATACAGGTGCTCCGCCTCTCATCTCGAGAGGCCGACTACAAAAAGGATGGTCACTTTCTTCGGTAGAACTCATGATCCCTTCATTCGAGAAAAAACGAAAACCTCCTGTCATCAACCAGGAGGCACAACCACAACAGTCACCTGCGTCAGAAAAGGACGCAAGCGCCTCCTGGTCGGGGTTTGGCACTGCGCGTCGTAGGAGTCTCCTCCAGCCACTTTGAGCGGGGCCTTAATCCGGCCCGGCCTGGTCTACCCCTTGGCGTCTTTCGACGTTTCGGGACAATGGCCTGTTTCCGCACAGCCGCCTCACCTAACGAGGTCTATTCAGTTACGCGGCAACTATACTACACCAAAACAAAACTCGTCAAGAAGAATCACCGTTATATTCTCATTGCGCCTGCCTCGAGTTGGCTCTAAATTGACCTCTTGACACATCCTCGCAGGCGGGCATATACTGCGCAAGTTCGAGAACCGAGTTCTATGGATACTAAACTTTCACTCGACCCAGATCATAGTGGTTCCCCGTCCGCCGGATGGACTCCGCGCGCGTCCCAGGGCTGCTAGCTGTATCCGCTACGGTGATACTTCCTGCCCCCGCGAGTCCACCAGCGCGGGGGCAGAATTTTATCTGGAGGTGTACCACGAGCTTCTTGCCCGCCGTCAAACTCTCCCTCCATCCGTTCGGGACAGGACGCGCCAACGGCATTCAAGTCTCCAAAAAACTGGTGGAGAGCGCCCGCGCCGAGGCGTCTGCCGTTCTGGGGCAATTCAACACCACGCCCAATGGCCTGACGCAGGCCGAGGTCGAGGCGCGCCTCGAGCAATACGGCCCGAACGAGGTCGCCAGGGAAAAACGCCGCACCTGGCTGCTGCGCCTGTGGGATAACGTCAAGAATCCACTGGTCATCCTGCTCGTCCTCCTGGGGGTCATCTCCTATCTGACCGGCGACCTGCGCGCCACCATCGTCATCCTCACGATGGTGATCCTTGGCATCGTGCTGCGTTACGTTCAGGAGAGCCGCGCGGATCATGCCGCCGAGCAGCTCAAAGCCATGGTGCGAACGACCGCTACTGTCATCCGCGAGGGCACGCGGAAAGAGATTGCGTTGAAAGATTTGGTGCCCGGAGATATTGTAGCGTTGGCAGCCGGCGACATGATCCCGGCCGATGTGCGTCTGCTCACCGCCAAAGACCTGTTCGTGAACCAGGCAGCCCTAACCGGCGAATCGCTCCCTGTGGAGAAGCTATCCGCGACCGCCGACGTCAAGATCCAGAATCCGCTGGAAATGACGAACCTGTGCTTCCTCGGCTCCAACATCGAAAGCGGCACCGGCACGGCGGTGGTCGTCCAAACCGGCAGCGAGACCTATTTTGGTTCATTGGCAAGCAGCATCGTCGGTCAACGCCTGCTGACCAGCTTCGATAAGGGCGTGAACCGATTCACCTGGCTGATGATCAGCTTCATGGTCGTCATGGTGCCGCTGGTCTTCCTGTTCAACGGCCTGAGCAAGCACAACTGGCTGGAGGCTTTTCTGTTCGCCCTGGCAGTGGCGGTGGGGCTGACGCCCGAAATGCTGCCAATGATCGTGACAGTCAATCTCTCGAAGGGCGCCATCTCCATGTCGCGCAAAAAAGTGATCGTCAAGCGGCTGAATTCCATCCAGAACTTCGGCGCCATGGACGTGCTCTGCACCGATAAGACCGGCACCATTACACAGGGAAAGATCGTGCTGGAGAAGCACCTGGATGTGAAAGGCAATCCCAGCCAACGGGTTTTGGACTATGGCTACATGAATAGCTACTACCAGACCGGCCTGAAGAACTTGATGGACGAGGCCATCCTCGACCACGGCGACCTGAACGAGGCCCTGCAGGTGGACGAGGAATTTCGCAAGATTGATGAACTGCCCTTCGACTTCCAGCGGCGGCGCATGTCGGTCATCCTGGAGAACAACCAAAACCAGCAGATTCTGATCTGCAAGGGCGCGGTGGAGGAGATCATGCACCTCTCCACTCATGTCGAGATCAACGGCAAGGTGCTGGAAGTGACCGCCGAGCACGACGAGCACCGCAAGCGGCGCGTCCGGGAGTTGAACTCGGAGGGTTTCCGCGTCATCGCCGTGGCTTACCGGATATTCCCCGGCACGGACGATACACCGCACTACACCATCCAGGACGAATCGAACCTGACCCTGCTCGGCTACCTGGCCTTTCTGGACCCGCCAAAGGAGACCGCACCCGAAGCTTTGCGGAAACTCGAAGAGCACAACGTCTCCGTCAAGATCCTGACCGGCGACAACGATGTCGTCACCGGGGCGATCTGCAAACAGGTCGGCCTGCCGGCGGAGCACATGCTGCTGGGCAGCGAAATCGAAGGGATGGGCGAGCAGCAATTGGCCGAGGCGGTCGAGCAGAATGTCATCTTCGCCAAACTCTCGCCTTCTCACAAGGAACGCATCATCCGCGCCCTGCAGGGCAAAGGGCACGTGGTCGGCTTCATGGGCGACGGGATCAACGATGCCCCAGCGCTCAAAGCCGCCGACGTGGGCATCTCCGTGGACAGCGCCGTGGACATCGCCAAGGAGTCGTCGGATATCATCCTGCTGGAGAACAGCCTGCTGGTCCTGCAGGACGGCGTGATGGAAGGCCGCCGGGTGTTCGGCAACATCATCAAATATATCAAGATGGCTGCCTCGTCCAATTTCGGCAACATGTTCAGCGTGCTGGGCGCCAGCCTGTTCCTGCCGTTCGTGCCGATGCTGCCCATCCAGGTGCTGACCAATAACCTGCTCTACGATTTCTCGCAGACCACCATCCCAACCGACACGGTGGACGCCGAATGGCTGAAGAGCCCGCGCCAGTGGGCCATCGGTGAACTGCGCCGCTTCATCCTGTTCATCGGCCCGATCAGCTCCATCTTCGACTACGCTACGTTCTTCATCATGCTGTATGTCTTCAAGTGCTGGACCAACCCCGCCCTCTTCCATACCGGCTGGTTCGTCGAATCGCTCTTCACGCAGACGCTCATCATCCACGTCATCCGCACGAACAAGATTCCGTTCCTGCAGAGCCGGGCCAGCAAAGCGCTCATCTTCACCTCGCTGGCGATCGTGGCGGTGGGCGCCGCTCTGCCTTTCTCCCCGTTGGCAGACTTGCTGGGCTTCAGTGCACTCCCCTGGACCTATTGGCTGTGGCTGCTCGGCATGTTGGCGGCCTATGTCGTCCTGACCCAATTCATCAAGACCTGGTTCTACCGCAAATTTGGGGAATAGGTCACCTCGCCAATAGAGAGTTCGATATGCTTTGTTGCAAACATCAGAATTTGCTCTATTCGGTCGGGCTTCAATTCGCCCTTCGACAAGCCTTCGGCGTGAACCCTTCGACAGGCTCAGGGCAGGCTGCTCAGGCGAACGCTCAGGGCTACCTATCTTCGGTTATTTCGAGCCTGCTTGCAACAGAGCAAGTTCGATAATTCATCCAAACCACAGATGGTAGGCCGATGTCCCTGGCAGCCCAAGCCAGGATCGCTGCCATCCCCCATCTTTTCTGTACGCCTCCCACGGGATGAATGAGCTTTTCGAATTCCCCTCACCTCCCCGCTACTCTTAAAAGATAGGGTGATGGTTCATCATAAGTGACAATCCTTCTGTAGTGGCGACTTCCCTGGCCTA
>CAYZIQ010000153.1:0-6039 GCA_964478375.1 uncultured Chloroflexus sp.
AAATGTGACTTAACCCATAACTTTGCCGCTGTGGCAAGATTATGCTTCCAATCGCCTTTTTGGCGGGATGGCACTAACTTGCCAATCCCAATTCCTTTAGGATTTCGCGCCAGACGGCAATCGCAGCCGGATGGCGCATAAAACCTGGGACGCTCAAGAGCGATTCGATCCGGTAAGCGCTGGGGTAAATATCCTGGGCATGGATTGTGATAGCCGCCTGACGCACTTCGTCACATAATTGCTGTACCCTTTGCCTTCCACGTTCCTTCTGGTAGGCCATATAGCGGGCCGAGATTTCCCGGCATAGATCGGGGAAGTGTGCATAGAGAAATGAATGCTCTTTTCCCAACCGCCTGGCAACCTGACGCATCGGTGGGGGAGGCTGCTCATCACTTGCCAGAACCGCTTCCAGAACCTGTCGTGTGCTTGCAGCACCAAACGGCCTGCGCTGCCGCTTGGGTTTTTCCACAGGTGGAAGCGAGGCCTGCCAGTTTGCGTTTGACCAGTTGACTGCCGCTGCGCCTTCTGTCAACAGACGCAGCGGCGAAGTTCCAAACCTGCGACACAATCGCAATAAGGTTTCGAGCTGTGGCGAACTTCCTTGACGCCGCCAACCATCGACAGCCGAGTTGGAGGCCTGCATCCGGCGAGCAAAAGCTTTCCCATTTCCCTGAAATACTTGCTCCACACAAGAGTTAATAACGCTGGCGATGTTTTGTTGGGTAGGGATGTTTGGCAAACCAGGGGCGCTGGCAAGCAGTTCTCCCACTCTATCTACCACCCAAGTCTGCCAGGTCCACTCTTCTTCGGAAAGGGCTTCTTCCGGTGTCTGTATGCCCAACGCATTCCCCAACCACCTTTCGCAGTGTGGGCAATGTCCAGGTCGCGAGCGGGGCGCAAGCACAGATGACGTTTGCTGACAGCCTGGTTGAGGGCACCGATCGCTCAACCGACGTCGGTGGTATGGGCAAATCCTCACCACTTCTAGCGTCCAGAGCAGTGGCTCATAGATTACCTGCCCGGCCTGTCGCCAGGCCTCGTAGCACTCTGGACACCAAGCTCGCTTGAGGCGGAGTAAGCCGCGCGATGGCAGTACATGCACCCAGGTCAGCAGCGTCAGAAAACGCAGGTCGCGGCGCAGGGTCAGGCTTTCCAACGCCTGTACCCAATCGCTTGCCAGGCAGCGCGTACCGTTCAGGGCACGCGCATCCTTTGACCAGAAAGCCGAAAGCCCGCTGTTGACAGGCTTTGACAAGTGCGGCCTGCCCAGAAGGGGCACCAACTTGTGAACGACCAAAATACGGGTGCGAACACTGTGCGCTTCAGCCAGGCGAGCGATATAGCCTGTCAGACTCTCCACATCAGGGGTGCCCAGGCTGACCGGTTCTAACGAGTAGAGTTGACTGCGCTGCGGAAGTACAGGCCGGGTCAGATCCCACATTTCGCAAGTGCTCAACGTGTCAGCCAACATATCCATCCTGCCCCACCGGGTCACGACCGGGTTTGCGCTGGCCCACGGAAGTACGCAGCCGGGGATCATTTGCCGGTTGTGGTTCCTCAGGCAGCCCCAGAAGCATCCGCAATTCAGCCTGCTGCACATCTCG
Source organism: uncultured Chloroflexus sp. (assembly GCA_964478375.1). Lineage (GTDB taxonomy): Bacteria > Chloroflexota > Anaerolineae > Anaerolineales > Villigracilaceae > CG2-30-58-95. Next base: position 1,605 of record CAYZIQ010000153.1, read on the forward strand.
CTCCATAAACGCTTCCTCGCCTTCTTTGATCTCCCGCGCCATGCGCAGGAGTTTGCGTGTGGGTATGGCGTGGCGTTCCAGGTGCTTGTGAGTAAGCTTCTCTTGCCCTTCTTCCAACACCGCCGCCAGGGCGCGGGTAAGCCAGTCCTTGAGCACGCCAACACAGCCCACGGACCGCTCATAGAAATACTCACTGCCTCCAACCAGATCCGCCTCCTGGTAAAGGGGCAAGTGACGTTGAAAAGTCAACAGCACACTCTTGAAAGCCGTGATTTCTTGCTCTTCATCAGGACGGTAACGTGGAAAGTGAACCTCGATGCTGCGGCGGTTGAGTTGGGCGCTCAGGTCTGCCAGTCCAAGCAACTCATACGTGCCAACCAGCACCAGCAGGGTGCCGCTTACCCCGGCCAGTGATTTGAGGGTGTCCATCTGATCTAACAGCCGGCGTCCGCTGGCGATTTTCTTGAAATGCTGGGCCTCATCTATCATCAAAGCTAGAGGATGCCGGTGACGAAGAGCCTGTTCTAATGCCCAACGCAGTTCGAATGCCACCACCTGGTGTCCAACCAGCAACTGTCCGGCGCCATCTCGGCGGATATTGCGCACTCCATAGTTGATTTTCTGCGCCATGAGAGGCTCATCCAGGGCGGTCAACGCTCGCGTGTAGAAATCTTTCCACTTGAAATCACCCGCTTCCGGTGCAACAGCTTCCAGACCGATGACAGGAATGTAGCCCACATCCTGTAGCATGGCGACACGCGCCTCCTCAAGCAGCACCTGTTCGATTCGCAGACGCAAGGTGGTTTTACCAACCCCGGTCGGGCCAAAGACCAGGATCAACGATGCGCCTGCCGGGCGCCGGATGGCGGTCAGGAGCGCGTGGTGCGCTTCCTTGAGATGGGGATGCACCACAACCTTGCTTTGGAAATACGCCAGCCGCGCGCTGGCCAGCTGCGAAAGCAGCTCACGCGGAAACTCAGCCTGGGTCGGTGGACACATGGTCATGTCAATAATCCTCGTAGAGTACCAGAGATGTGAGTGAGGAGGCAGTATCTGGCGTGGATAGTTGCTGTGGCTTTCCAGTGTCACCCGGGAGCGGCGCATGACGGGGTTGCGTTTTGCCATTTTCAGAAACGCCCTCCTCATCGACTTGGGCCAGGACACCTTTGAATTCGGCATCGCGCAGGCGCTGCTCCAACAACACTTCTTCTGCTTCCAAAGAAGCCAGAAAATCGGCTAGCCGGCGTGCCGTGACAGGCAACTGTTGGGCGTGGCGTTGGTTGCGCCGGCGCAGTTCCGCCGTAGCCAGTTTCATCTCCTGCTCGGAGCGCCCGGCGAAATGGGCATAATGCTCGGAAAGACATTGTACCCAACGACCCTTGACAAACGCATAGGCCGTTCCGGCATCGAAGGGGTCGAAACGTACCGGTATCAGAGTCTTTTCCACTTCCGGGTCACAAAAGGCGCTGGCCCAATAATAGATGTAATGGATCTTCACCCCCAGGCATGGCACGATCCTGGCAAAGCCTTTGCGGGTCGTCGGCAATGTCAACATGCGGAAGTTGTCGTCATAAGGGATTAGCCGATGAAGACGCATTCCCCCCTGCGCCAGTCCAGTTGCGAAGGCCTCGCGCGGGGTCTGCCCCAGCGCCGGATGATCCAAGGTGTCATACACTTCATAAGCCCACTCGCACAACCGGGGGTAAAGACGGCTCAGTGTCCAGCAAGCCTGCCCCTGAGGATCTACAGATTGGGTGACTTGCCGGACATTGCGCATGATTTGGGTGTTCCCAATGAGGTTGTGAATAAAGCGTGTATTGGTTGTACCAAACAGCCGCTCACAGACCGAGCCAAATCGAGGCCTGGCTGCCGGCCTCGTTTTCTTGCTGCACTCGTAACGCGCCAGGAGGGTCTCAAAATATGTGCTCCCAAATTCGGGTCCACCATCGATTACAACAATCTGCGGCAAGCGAGTATGGCGGCGGACGCATTCTCGCAAGACCATCATGCAGGCACGGTAACTGGGCGAGTCAAAGGTGAGATAGACAGCCAGCAACCGCCGAGAAAAAGCGTCGCTCAAAAAACTTGCCCAGGGGCGTCCCAGGTTACGACCAGTGTGAGAGCAGATCAGTTCGATGTCCAATTGGGTATGATCGATGTGCCCGATTTCAAACGGGCGATCCCCGTGGCGCGGTGTGGTCAGCGTCAATTCATGGTAGAAGGGTTCGCTCGCGTAGGCTGCCCGGCGTCCCTGGCGTTTCTGAGTTTGTTCGTGGCAAGGGCGGCGGTTGACTGCCTGGACGAAAGTTTTGTAGCTGGGAGCCATAATGCCTTGCGCCTCACAGGTGCGAACCAGCGCCCCATAGACCTCATACTTGGGCTTTTGTTTCAACGTCTCGTAATCACTCGCAATGAATGCTTCCATCATGGTCAGTGTATTCTCCGGCAGTTTTGGGGTGCGGTTGCCGCTCTGGCTGCGTTGCGGCAAAAGCCCCACGTAACCGCAGTGGTAGAGCCGCTGGGCTTCTCGCCATTTGGAGAGCCAGTGCCGGATCGTCCGCAGAGGAACGCCAGCCTCACGGATGGGCTGTCCAGCCAGCCCTGGCGAAATCAGGCCGTAGCGCCGGTTGGCCTCCTCGAAGTCGGCCGGGCTGGCTCTGGCAAGCAGTTCAAGCGCTTCGGGGCTGTCGCCCGCAGACATGGCTTTCCCCTGGCACGTCAACCGGTTTTGTTTGACCAACGTCTCGAAGCTGGCACGGGGCAGGTCAACCAATGCCCCCTCCTCTGCCAGCAAGGTGGTTTGGTTTTCTCCCAGGTTGACGATTGTCCATAGCCTGCCATCCCAAACGACGGAAACCCCTATGGCAACATCGAGATAACCGGTACCGCCAACGTCCATTGGGCTAGAACTTTCTCTCATGAGCACATAGGCGCGGGCCGTCTCTGAGTCACGGAAAATATACACCCGCCCAGGCTCAGCCAGGGGCGCAGCGCGCAAGTCAACGTATACTTGCTCCCTGGCTATGAGCGTGAAAACATCGTCGCTGGAGAAACCGTTGGTAGCATTGTGAAGCAACTCCTGGAGCGTGATGGCCGGGTTAGCAGCAACCAGTGACAGCATGGGCTGGGCGATTGTTTCACTAACGGGAGGGCAGTCGCAGCGCAGATAATCTTCCAGAAAAAGCAGGTTGCGCTGAAATATCCAGTCGATCTCGGCTGATGAACGCACCCGATAGAAAAAACCAAATTGCCCGGCATAACTCTCGCCAGGTGGGCAATGCCAACCCCCATCCTCACTGCGCACGTAGCGGTTCGGCATCGCCTTGCTCAACCGGGCCAGTTCCTCTTCCATTTTCCACTCTTCCCAACCCAAGGCGTCAGTCCGAATGACAAAATAGTCGGGAGTATGCCAGACTCCCACCCGCCGGCCGCTTCTGGCCTGGTAGACCAGCTTGATGGGAGGCGGCTGGTCGTAATACTCAAGCGTTTCGCAGTCGTGCTCCTTCTCGTAGATACCAGCCAATTCGTTGCGGTGGCTTTCAGCCTGGATGGTGACCCCCATCTTCCGACTGGGGTATCGCACGCTGACATTCCCGGCCGCGCTGCGCACACGGCGAGAGGGCGGCGAAGAACGGATTTCCTCGGCGACCTTCTGCGCCAGGGGCGACAAATGGAGGCGTTGGCAGAACTGAAGCCATTCAGCTTGGGTGAGCATGGAAAACATCTCCAGGGAATGACAACAACCGGTGCGAAGAAACCGCCCCAGGATAGCACACTTGTTCTATTTTCGCAAGGGGTTTTCGCGGCCTGGAATCCTTAATTCCCGGCAAGGTTATGCTTCCAATGCTAGCGATCCCCGGTCAAAAATGGGCGCGATGTCCCCAAAAATGAGGCGAATCGGGGATTCAGACGGCAAAGTTATGCTTCCAATCCCAGCAAAACTATGGGTTAAGTCACAGGAAAAGACGATCATCCGCCGCGCCCTGCCGTATCTCGTCGAAGACGGCATTGCCGTGTTCGTCATCCCCACCCGCCTGTTGCAATGGGCGGAAAGCAAGCTCAGGATGCGCTGGCTGGCCCTCTTCTCGACCGAAGACCCGGCCAGCCCGAACCAGGTGATGCTGGTTGGCGCGCCGGCGCGTGAGCCGAATCCGCTGCCCGGGATGGGCGCGGCACAGCCGGTCCACGTGCCGCCGGTGAAGCCGGGAGCGGTGCAGTTCCGCGTCACCTACCTGACTGCGGACGAGATGCAGGCGGCGCTGGCCAAGGCCCCGCTGCTCGAGCTGTATCCCGCCGGAGCCGAAGCCGGCCGGCGGGTGATCCACCCGCTGCGCGCCGGCCACCGCGCCGCCTACCTGGCCGGCCACAACGGGACCTTATCGCTGCCCGGCGGCAAGCTCCTGCGCGTCTCCATCCAGCGCACCCAGATCCAGCG
>CAYZIQ010000154.1:0-5962 GCA_964478375.1 uncultured Chloroflexus sp.
CCTCCGGGGATGCCACGCCCCGATCTCTTCCCCTCCAAATCAAAGTTTGCGAGCAATGCTCTCCGGGCAACCGGAAAGACAAAGGCGCGAGAGGTGGCAATAACCGTGTCAGGTGTTTCGGTGTCAAGTGCCACGTTACTTAGGCACTTGGCACATGACACGTGATACGTGATACTTTTTTTCGGAGGGAAGACTCCTATGTGTGGAATCGTTGGATACATCGGCTTGCGCGACGCGACGCCGATCATACTGAACGGCCTGAAACGGCTGGAATATCGCGGCTACGATTCGGCCGGGCTGGCCGTGCTTCAAGCTGGCAAGATCGAGGTGCGCCGCGACGCCGGGAAGCTCTCGCGCCTGACCGAATTGGTGCAAGAGACACCCGTCAGCGGGTCGCCAGGTATTGGTCACACCCGTTGGGCCACGCACGGCGCGCCGAACGCCAAAAACGCGCACCCCCACCTGGGCAGCACAAAACGCGTGGTCGTCGTCCACAATGGCATCGTCGAGAACTTCCTCGAACTGCGCGACGAGCTAACTGCTGAGGGGGTGAAATTCAACTCCGACACCGACACCGAAACCATCGTCCACTTGGTCGAGCACCATATTGCTTCCGGCCTCGACCTGACCGAAGCTGCCCGCCGTACGTTCCAGCAGATCGAGGGCGCGCACGGCATCGTGTTGATGTCCGCAGACGAGCCGGACAAGATGGTCTGCGCCCGCATCGGCAATGCCGGGGGCGTGGTCATTGGGCTGGGCGAAGGCGAGAATTTCATCGCCTCCGACATTCCAGCCATTCTCGAACACACCCGTCGCGTCATCTTCCTCGAGTCGCGCCAAATGGCGGTCGTACGGCGCGACAGCGTTCAGGTGGAGACGCTGGATGGAACGGCGATCAGGCCCCAGGTCCATAATGTGGCGTGGGATGCCATCTCCGCTGAAAAAGGGGAGTACCGTCACTTCATGCAGAAGGAAATCCACGAACAGGTGCGCTCGTTGACGGACACCCTTGCCGGACGCGTGGACTTCAACGCCGGCCGCGTCCGCCTGCCGGAACTCAACCTGACCCCGGGCCTGGCGCGAAAAATCGAGAAGATCTACATCACCGCCTGCGGCACGGCCGCTTACGCCGGCATGGTCGGAAAAATACTGATCGAGAAGCTCGCCCGCATCCCGTGCGCGTTAGAGATCGGCTCCGAGTTCCGTTACAGCGACCCAATCATTGACGGGAACACGATTGTGTTAGCGATCAGCCAATCCGGCGAGACGGCCGACACGTTGGCTGCCATGGAAGAGGGGCGCAAGAAGGGTGCAGTGCTGTGGAGCATCGTCAACGCTATCGGCTCGCAGGCCATGCGCATTGCCGACGGGTATATCTCCATGCAGACCGGGCCGGAGATCGGCGTGGCCTCCACCAAAGCCTTCACCGCCCCGCTGGTGGATTTGTACATGCTGGCCGTGTTATTGGCGGATCTGCGCGGCGGCCTTGACGAGAAAACCCGCCGCACTTTGGTGGCCGACTTGCGCCTGATTCCCGCGCTGGCTGGGAAAGTCCTCACCCGGGATGCTGAAATCGAGAAGATTGCCTACATCCTGAAAGACATCCGCGACTGTTTATATCTGGGGCGCGGCATCAACATGCCCATCGCCTACGAGGGCGCGTTGAAACTCAAAGAGATTTCGTACATCCACGCCGAAGGCTATCCGGCTGGCGAGATGAAACACGGCCCGATTGCGTTAATTGACGAGAACATGCCAGTGGTCTGTTTAGCCCCCAAAGACCCCTGGCATGAAAAAATGATCAGCCAGATCCAACAGGCCAAGGCGCGCGGCGGGACCGTCATCGCCGTGGCCACCGAGGGCGACGACCTCGTGCGCGGCATAGCCGACCATATAATTTGGGTGCCTGAAACGCCCTGGATGCTCAGCCCGGCCGTGAACGTCATCCCGTTGCAGATGCTGGCCTATCACATCGCCGCCATCCGCGGCCTGGATGTGGATCAGCCGAGGAACCTGGCAAAGAGCGTGACGGTGGAGTAGACGTTAACCCCTTCGGCTGCTACTTCGCTACGCTCAGCTTCCGCTCCACAGTTTTTGAAATGACACAATGCTTGCGGCTACGCTTCGAGCCAGAATTTCGAGATGGTTTCAGAGATCATTACAACCGTCTCGTCGGTCATTTCGGAGTACAAGGGCAAGCTCAGGACCTCACGGCTGGCGCACTCGGCTTCGGGAAAATCGCCCTCACGGTAGCCCAGGTTGGCATAGGCGGGCTGGAAATGAACAGGAACAGAAAAATGCACCCGGGTCTGAATCCCTTGCGCGGATAGAAAAGCGCGCAGGGCGTCCCGTTTTTCGTGACGAGTGACGAAAAGATGATACGCATGCTCGCATTCGACTGGGGAGTATGGCAACTTCAACTGGCATCCGGCAAGGAGTGAATGATACAAAGTAGCCAGTTCGCGACGACGGGCGTTCCAAGACTCGAGATGCTGCAGCTTGACGCGCAAGACGGCGGCTTGTAATTCGTCCAGCAGGCTGTTCGTTCCCTTTCGTTCGCTGACACGATTCGGATTCCAACCATACTGCCGCAGGATCCGGGCACGCTCTGCCAGTGCCGGGTCGTTCGTCACCACAGCGCCGGCGTTACCATAGGCGCCGAGATTCTTTGTTGGATAGAAGCTAAATGCACCAATGTGGCCAAGCGTCCCGACGTGCTGTCCGCGGTAACGTGCCCCATGCGCCTGGGCACAGTCCTCAACGACGAACAGATTATGAGCGCGGGCAACCTTGAGCAGTGGGGGCATGTCAGCCGGGCAACCGTACAAATGGACGGGCAGCAGTGCACGGGTCCGGTTCGTAACGGCCGCGGTGATCAGTTCCGGATCCAGCGTGTAGCGTCGGGGATCAATGTCCACAAGGACGGGACGAGCGCCTGTCATCTCGATTGCTGCGACCGTAGCGACCGAAGTATGGGCGCTGGTGATGACTTCATCCCCTGCGCCAACCCCGCAGGCCAGCAGCGATAGATGGAGTGCCTCGGTCCCCGAACCAACGCCTATGGCGTAGCCTGCGCCACAATACTCCGCGAACTCTCTTTCGAAAGCAGCAATTTCTTCACCAAGGATGAAGCGACCACTCTCCAAAACGCGCTGTATGGCAGCATCAATCTCACCCCGTAGGCTCTGGTACTGGGCACGCAGATCGAGAAATGGGATGTTCATGACCAATAATTTTGGCGATTGGCGCGATAGTAGGCAAGCGTGTGGAAAAGCCCCTCCCGAAGGGGTGTGGCAGGCGCCCAACCGAGTTGCGTTTGGATTTTGGCATAATCGCCGTAATAATCGCCAATGTCAATACTTTCCTGCTCCGGTGGGAAAGGTTCAATGCAATATGACCCGCCGCCATTGATCTCGATCATCATCTGCGCCAGCTCCAAAAGACTGATCGGTTCCGCGCCGAGGTTATAGATCTGCCCTTCAGCTTGGCGATTGGCAGCGCATAACAAAAGTGCTTCGACCACATCGTCCACGTAGTTGAAATCGCGCAACTGCTTGCCATCGCCATAAACGGCCAATTCCTTGCCTTCGATCAGTTGTCGGAACCAGAGGCCGATAAATGATTTACGGGCATCCCGTACCCACATACGCGGCCCGTACACATTCGTCATCCGCAGGCTGGTCGCGCACATGCCATAGACGCGATGACAGACCAGGTGGTACCACTCCCCAGCCATCTTGCTCACGCCATTGAAGTCCACTGGCTCCAGCGGGTGTTCCTCGTCCACAGGCAGGTAACGCGGCCGGCCGTAAATCTGACGCGTCCCAGCGTAGATGATACGGACGGATGGGTTCAGCTTACGGCACATCTCCAGCAAGGAAATCTGGCTGACGGCGTTCACTTCCAAATCAATCATCGGATTCTGCATACTGCCCATGTGGCTGATCTGGGCGGCAAGGTTGAAAAGGTAATCCTGTTCGGGTAACAGTTTCCTCATAATATTCTCATCACACATATCACCGATGACAGCCTGGATTTGTCCCTGGATATCGTGGATGTTGTATGGATTTCCGCCGTATTCCGAAGCGAGGTTGTCAACCACAGTGAGGCGCGCCCCAAGTTGTAAAAGGCGCCGCGCCAGGTTGCTACCAATGAACCCGATCCCGCCGGTGATGAGGGCGCGTTTACCCTGGAATTTTGACAGAAAATCAATGCTCTGCATGGATTTCCTTCAGATGTTCTTTCCTGATAACCAACTTCCACCAAAGAACAGCGAGTTGTCCCGCCACCCGCAAGAGCCGCCGAATGTTGAAGAATTGTGACTTTCCATACGAGCGCGGGTAATGCTGGACGGGTGCTTCGGCAAAAACATACCCTGCATCCTGAAATTTCTTGACCATCTCGAGGCAAATAGTACCGCTCTGACTTTCCAATGGCACACACTCGAAGATCGAACGACGAATCAGGCGGAAGTCACAATCCACATCACGCAGGTGAAAACCGAAGGTCAACCGAGTGAAATGATGGTAAAACCTGCCAATGACTATCCGGTACAATGGGTCGCTGCGCGAGATTTTAAAGCCGTTGACCACATCAATGCCTTCCTCAAGAACAGCAACCAGACTAGCAAGATCGAGCGGATTGTATTGAGCATCGCCATCGGTGTAGAAAACCCATTCCTTGCTGGCGGCCGAGAAGCCATCGCGTAAGGCACAGCCGTAACCGAGATTGTGCGCGTGCTGGATCACGCGCAGCCCTGGGCAATATCGCGACAACTCATCAAGCACCACAGCGGTGTGATCCTGGCTACCATCGTCCACCACGATCACCTCATAATCATCCGTTACTTGCTGCAAGGCGACAATCATTGTCAGCACCATGCTGGCAATCGTGCCGCCATCGTTGTAGGCCGGTAAAACCCCACTGATACTGGAAAAAGGCTTGCCAACAGATTCGATCATATAACTTTTTGTCCCAGAGCAATCACACTTAATCCAAATGGAAGCCCTAGGCGGGATATCAAGGGCGCCTCCGCTGTAAGGATAACACGCAAGAGACCATTCAACGGCCCAAGCGGTACTTCCAGATCAGAACGTGCAGCGCCTTGCCAGGTCAGACGCTCGCCCAGCCGTTTGATCAGCGCCGGGAGGAACAGAGTCATATTGGCGTACGAGGCCAAACAGACCCGAAACCCGCTCCCGTTCAACAGCCGTATCACCTGCTCCTTCGTATAGCGCTGCCGTGTATGCACGATCCGGTCATGCTGACCGCGCAGCCAATCGTAGGCGGGAAGGCGTAAAAGCACATATCCGCCCGGGGTCAGGACGCGAGCAAACTCCGACAGAGCTTGCCTATCGCTTCGAACAGCCTGTTCGTAGAGCACATCGAGAGACGCAACGAGATCGAAGCACCTCGCTGGGAAGGGAATTGCCTCTATAGACGCTTGAGCCAGTCGCAGAAGGGAGCGCTTCCGGCAGAATCCCAACGCCAGCCGCGAAATGTCAAAGCCGGTGACAGTGCCAAAATCCGCCAAGATAGACTTCAACGTTTTCCCTGTCCCGCAGCCAGCATCCAGGATTCGCAACGGACAAGTTGGCTTTATTTGCTGGCAGATCAGTTCCCGAACAATGGCCGCCATGCCAAGGTACCACCAGTGATGGTCCTCGGCGCGATACATCACCTCGTACTCGCGCGCCTCCATCCAACCTCTACGGGGTCTGATAGACCAACATGATTTGGGTTTCGCAGTCGAAGACGTGATGTAGTTTACCTTGAGGCATGCTAAGTGCCCAATCCTGCAATTCAGCTATTCGGTCCGGATTGGCGACTACGCTTTCTCCCGGCGCAAGGGACAACTGGCTAACCGGATCCGGGAAGTTGATGATTGTGCGTCCTCGCCCCAAAAAATCAGTAGAAGCGTGAGAACCGTAGAAATAATAATCATTGCTCAATAAATAAATCT
>CAYZIQ010000155.1:0-5946 GCA_964478375.1 uncultured Chloroflexus sp.
CCCACTCTCCCCGCCTGAGAAAAAACGCGTCCGTGAGGGCGTGTTTTCTTTTCATTCACAAATTTCTTCTCGACTTTATCCACCATCATCTGGTAAGCCTGTCCGCGGCTGCGCGCCGTGCCGAGCGGAACGATGACGCCGTCGGTCATGCCGATGAGCGGCTTGATGTTGAGCAGCGTCCCAACCAGATGCTTGGCCTCCTACCTGTGTCTTCTTCCCGCCGCTTTCTTGGGATGGGGTGGGGTATTTCGGCTCGGCTGGATTAGGGCATGGCCTCGAAATGTTTCTGAAGTGTATTTGTGATGTAGTTTTGCCAGAGCATCAGGATATCGCTCCGGTTATAGTCGTGATTGGAGAAGGTCTGGAAGATGACGCGGCCGTCGAAGCAAGTGGCGATCAGTCCGTAGCTCGATTTTTCCCTGGGCAGGCCGCCGCCCAGCAAAATGGCCTTGCTGCCGGAGGTCAGGCGGATGTAATCCCCCCCTTTGTCGAACCAATGCGCGCTGTAATGGATCAGGGAAAACCCGCTGTTGGGTGTGGAAAAGAATGGGCTATCGGGAGCGAGGGTGTAGATGGAATCCACATCCTTCCGCGTCCCGTGATACTCGATGCCGCACGGCGCGGTCAGCGTCTTGATGCGCCCATTGGCAATGTCAGACCAGTTCCAGACTTCGGCAACCAGAGCGGTTTTATCGTTGATGACCTTGGGCGTGATGACATCCCAGAATTCTCCCTGGATAATTCCTCTCAACTCGGCCACAACAATGATCAGGTCCCAGTCGGTGCTTGAGTTCAAGTCGCCCATGAAGTATCCCGAGGCGTCGGCGTCGTATTTGTAATTCAGACCCATCGCATCCAGGGCATCCTTCACCCATGGCCCGAGACCGGTCAGGTACACATCTTCATAGACAAGGATATTGGCCGACTTGATCTTCGCGGCGATGTCCTGCGTGGGGGTATAGGTAGGGGTGGGCTGTGCTTCGACCGGGGCCGGGAGGGTGTAGGTTGGGAGCGACGTGTAGGTCGGGAGCGGCTGCCCTCCTTGTGCGACTTGCGCGGCCAGCGTGGCATTCTGGACGGCTTGCATGGTGAGCTGCACCTGCATGGCGACTGTCGTGGCGTCGCTGCCAGGAGTGGCAGCCGCTGGCAGGCCGCAAGCTAGCAGTGCAAAGATGATCGTGGCAGTGAAGGCAACCAATCCATAACGGGCTTTGGTAGACATGGAAACCTCCTTAACGTGGGAAGAGTTAGGGGTAAAGCACTCCTACGCTACTTGTAACCCTTATACGTTGAAGCGGATATGCACGATTTCTCCATCCTGCACGATGTATTCCCTCCCTTCCAAGCGCAGCTTGCCCCTAGCGCGCGCCTCAGCCAGGCCGCCAAGGTCAACCAAATCCTGGTAGGCGACCACCTCGGCGCGCACAAAACCTTTTTGCAGGTCAGTATGAATCTCGCCGGCCGCCTCGTGGGCTGTCGCGCCGCGCTTGACCGTCCAGGCGCGCACTTCGTCCTCGCCGACGGTGAAGAAGGATTGCAGTGCGAGCAGGTCGTACGACAGGCGGATCATCCTGTTCAGGCTCAACTCCTGGATGCCATACTCCTGCATAAAGAGAGACGCGTCTTCGGGCGGCAGTTGGGCGATCTCCATCTCCAGCTTGCCTTGCAGGGAGACAACCGGGCAGGGATGCGCCGATTTGACCTCTGGCGCGGCCTGCCCCTCGCCCAGGTTGAGCAAAAGGAGAAGCGGCTTGCGCGTCAACAGGCCAAAGCCGGAGAGGAGTTTATCCTCCTCGACGGAGACGGCCGCCTGGCGCAGTGGCATCTCGCTGGAAAGGGTCTCGTGCAGGCGCTGGAAAAGAGCTGTCTGGCGCTCATTGAGGACTTTGTCGGTGCCGCCCTTTTTACGTTCTTCGGCCAAGCGTTCCAGCTTGCGCTCGATGGCGATCAGGTCGTTGAGCAGAAGCTCAGTGTCCATTGCGCTGACATCCCGCGCTGGGTCCACGCTGCCGGATGGGTGCGGCACATTGTCATCGGCGAAACCGCGCACCACATGGATCAAACCGTCCATTTGGGTCAGTTGGTTCAGCAGAGCACCGGAGAGGCCTGATTTGGCTGCCCCTCCTTCTAGCCCGGCGACGTCGGCGTAGGTGATTTTGGCATAGATGGTCTTCTTTGGCCTGAACATAGCCGAGAGCCGATCCACGCGCGGGTCGGGAACGTCTACCACGGCAGTGTGAACTTCCATCCGTCCGGCGCTGGCGGTCGTCGGCGCGTGGCCGCGCGTCAGGGCGTTGAAGACGGTCGTCTTTCCAGATTGGGGGAGGCCGATAATGCCGAGTTTCACCTTGACCTTGCACTTGTGGTAAAATCTGCGTGCTGTGTTGTGGCGCAATTTGTCAATTTGCGCCTACGCCGGAGTGGCGGAATTGGCAGACGCGCACGACTCAAAATCGTGTGGGCTTCGCCCATGTGGGTTCGATCCCCACCTTCGGCATAGAAATTATAACATACCGACTTTTTGCTTGTCGGGGAGTAGCGCCCGCGTTTTGCGGGACAGGCTATCGTCAGGACGGAGTCTGGCTCTTGCTGGAATCGGAGGCAGGCTCCCGGTAGCCTGTACGCTCCCAAGCGTTTGCGAGACCGCCAAACTGCGGCCTCGCTTTTGTTTGTAGGGCAGCCGTTCAGCAATGCGGGTCCGTGATTCGGTGTTGTGGTATACAATGGAGACGAAATTATCGCTAGAGTAAGTGCGCCTGAAGAGGAAGCCTATGCCAAACCTGAACGACGTCCAGGCGGTTATCCTGGGTGGGGGACGGGGGAGCCGTCTCTACCCGCTGACCAAGTTGTGCTCCAAACCGGCGGTGCCGATTGCAGGGAAGTACCGCCTCATTGACAAGAACGCTCGCCTGGGAGCGGACGTGGTCATTCGTCCCTTCCCGCGCGAGGCTGAGATGACTACCGAGAATTGGGTCATCCAGGATGGTATCGTGGTCATCCCGAAGGATGCAATCCTGCCGGATGGGACGCGCGTCGAACCGAAGTAAATGGAGAAACTAGAACAATGAAGAAACTCGCTCCGCTAGCGGCTAATTCTGCCGCACAGACTGAGACGAAACACTGGCATACACTCTCTCCAGAGGAGGTGCTGGAACACCTCAAAGTCCGCGAGAATGGCCTGACCTCCGCGCAGGCCGCCGAGCGGCTGGCGCAGTACGGGCCAAACCAACTGACCGAAGCGCTGCGCCCTTCTTTCCTGGCGATGCTGTGGGATCAATTCAATAATTTCATCGTGATGTTGTTGATCGTGGCGTCCATCGTCTCTGCCTTGCTGGGCGAGTGGATAGACGCCTCGGCCATCATGGCGATTGTTCTGTTGAACGCCATCCTGGGCATCATCCAAGAGCGGCGCGCCGAGGAGGCGCTGGCTGCCTTGAAGAAACTGGCCGCGCCCGAGGCGCATACGCTCCGAGATGGACATCGGATGACGATCCCGGCCCGCGGGTTGGTACCAGGAGATATCGTCTACTTGGAAGCAGGCAACCACATCCCGGCAGACGTACGCCTATTGGAGGCCGTCAACCTCCAGGTGGAAGAGGCTTCTCTGACCGGTGAATCGCTGCCAGTGTTGAAGAATGCGGCCTTGAAACTTGATGGCAACATCCCGCTGGGCGATCGTCGCAACACCGCTTTCATGGGCACGACCGTGACTTATGGGCGAGGGCGCGGCGTGGTCATTGGGACGGGCATGCGCACGCAGCTTGGTCTGATCGCAGGAATGCTCCAACAAGTAGGAGACGAAGAGACGCCCTTGCAGAGGCGTCTTGACCAATTGGGCAAGGTGTTGGGCTGGGGCGCGCTGGCGGTCTGTGGATTGGTTTTCATCGTTGCTGTGCTCGAAAAGACCGACTTGAGTTTGCTGACTGTGGCCGGCGGCGGCATCCTGGCTTATTTGAACGCCGCCAAAGGCCAGTTGGTGGATACTTTTCTAGTGGCTGTCAGCCTGGCTATCGCGGCTGTGCCGGAGGGTTTGCCAGCAGTGGTGACCATCAGTCTGGCGCTGGGCATGCGCGAGATGATCCGCCGCCATGCCCTCATCCGCCGCCTGTCCTCGGTTGAGACACTCGGATCGGCAACCGTCATTTGCTCGGACAAGACCGGCACGCTGACCCAGAACGAGATGACCGTCACCCGCGTCTGGGTAGATGGACAGTCCGTCACCATGACCGGCTCTGGGTACTCGCGGCGCGGAGAGTTTGTTGTGGATGGCAAGCCGGACGATTTACAGAAGTATCCTGCTATTCTTACCGCCTTGTGGGTCGGTGCACTCAACAATGACGCGCAGCTCGAACCGGTCGAGGGTGATGACCAGAGCTACCGCATTGTCGGTGATCCGACCGAAGGGGCGTTGCTGATTGCTGCGGCCAAGGCGGGAGCCTATCATGTGGAGCTGGGATCGGCTTACCCACGTCAGGATGAAGTGCCTTTCGACTCAGAACGTAAGCGCATGATCACCGTCCACGACGTTGCGAACCCGAGCAAGGAGGACATTTCTCCTTTTTATGATGACAAACTGCTCGGTTGGGACGTGATTGCTGTCAAGGGCGCGCCGGATGTGGTTTTGAATCTATGCTCTCATTACCAAACCATCAAGGATATTCCAGAGCCTTTGAACGACATCACCCGCAGTCGCATCCTGGCTGCCAACGATGAAATGACGCGCGACGCCCTGCGTGTCTTGGGCGTGGCCTATCGTGTTGTGCAGGAAGCACCCCACGCGGAGGTGGGCGTAGACGAGCTGGAGAAGGATCTGGTGTTCGTTGGATTGGTAGGCATGATTGACCCAGCGCGCGAAGAGGTGAAAGGTGCGCTGGAAAAAGCGACGCGCGCTGGCATCCGCACCGTGATGATCACTGGAGACTATCCCAACACGGCGCGCGCCATCGCCCAGACGATTGGCCTGCTGCGCCCCGGACGCAAGGTCTTGACCGGCGCGGACCTGGATCGGATGAGCAGCGATGACCTGGGAAGCGAGATCAGGTGGACAGATGTCTTTGCGCGCGTCTCGCCTGAGCATAAGATGCGCATTGTGGACGCGTTGCATGACAATGGGGACGTGGTCGCGATGACCGGTGACGGCGTCAACGATGCCCCAGCCATCAAGCGCTCTGACATTGGTGTGGCGATGGGCATCACTGGCACCGACGTGGCCAAGGAGACCGCCGACATGGTGCTGACCGACGACAACTACGCCAGCATCGTCTCCGCTGTTGAGCAGGGGCGGATTATCTATAGCAACATCCGCAAGTTTGTGTACTACCTGCTTTCGTGCAACTTGGCGGAGATCGCTATTATCTTCCTGGGCACGTTGTTCGCCAAAAATTCCCCGCTGACGGCCATTCAACTGCTTTGGCTGAACTTGATTACCGATGGTGCGCCGGCGCTGGCGTTAGGCACCGAAAAGGGCGACCCAGACATCATGTCCCGACCGCCGCGCCCTCCGAAAGAACCCATTATCAACCGCTTCATGCAGTTTGGCATCCTCATCCAGACCATCGCCATCACTGCGGTGTCGCTCACGGCTTATTTTTTAGGTTTGAAATTGCACATCGGCCATCCAGACCAGATCCCCTTCGCTGAGACGATGGCCTTTATCACCCTCTCGACCTCTGAACTATTCCGCGCTTACACCGCCCGTTCGGAGCGCTACCCGCTGCTCAAGATCGGTATTTTCGGTAATCGCAACATGAACTTGGCCGTGCTATCTTCGATGGCATTGCTGCTGGCGGTTGTATATGTACCATTCCTGAATACTGTTTTCAATACCGTGCCGCTGGGTTGGAAACAGTGGGAAGTGATGCTGCCACTCTTGCTCATCCCCTCGATTGCAGCTGAGGCCGTGAAATACGTGGTGTCGAGGCGGGCGTAGGATGACACCAAGAAACC
>CAYZIQ010000156.1:0-3546 GCA_964478375.1 uncultured Chloroflexus sp.
CAGCCCACACTGACCCCCATCCCGGCGGTGCGCGTCGAGACCGGCGATCAGGCACTCTTCGACGGCGACTACGCCCGCGCCCGCAGTGAGTACCAAATCGCATATTCCACCTCTACCGATCCCCAGGTGCGCGCCGCGGCACTGTGGGGTCTGGGCCGCGCTGAATACGAGGCCGGCTCCTCCGCTTCGGCTCTGGAAGCGCTGCGCCGCCTGCCAGTAGAATTTCCCAATACACAATACACCGCTTACGCATATTTCCTGCTCGGCGAGACGTACATGCGCCTGCAGCGCTACAGCGAGGCGGCGGACGCCTATTCCTCTTTTCTCAGTCTGCGCCCTGGCGTGATTGACGCAGTGGCACAGGAACGGCGCGGCGACGCCCTCTCCGCGGCCAGGAATTACCTGGACGCCGTCGTTGCTTACCAGGCTGCCCTGACAGCCGCGCACCTCGGCGATGCAATTTCCTTGCAGGTCAAGCTGGCCCAAGCTTACGCCGCTTCCGGGGACTCGGCCACAGCTCTGGGCATGTACGACGAGGTCGCCGCAAACTCGAGCAACGATTTCGTCAAAGCCCAGATGGATTTCATGGCCGGACAGCTCTATCTCTCGCTCGGGCAGACCAGCCAAGCCTACCAGCGCTTCCTGCATACCGTAGACAATTACCCGCTTTCCTACGATTCCTACTCCGCCCTGGTCGCGCTGGTGGATGCGGGCGTGCCGGTAGACGACCTCAACCGCGGCCTGGTGGACTATTTCGCCGGGCAGTATGGCGTGGCCCTAGCTGCTTTCGACCGCTACATTTCCACTAATCCACAGAACGACGGCACAGTACACTTCTACCGCGCCAAGGCGTTGGACGAATCGGGGCGCTATGAGGAAGCCATCGCCGAGTACGCGCTGTTCCTCAATAATTATCCGAACAACCTCCATTGGCTGGCCGCCTGGGATGAAAAAGCCGGAACGCAATGGTATTACCTGGGACAATACGAAGCAGCCTCGCAGACTTACCTGGAATTCGCAGCAGCCGTGCCAGCCAGTCCCGACGCGCCACGTTTCCTATTAAACGCAGGTCAGATGCTGGAGCGCGCCGGCCGCCTGGAAGAGGCTGCCGCGACCTGGGAACGCATCGCCGACCAATATCCGAGCAGCGAACTGGTGACGCAGGCGCTCTTCTGGGCCGGGATCGCCCGCTATCGGAACGCAAACCTGGATGGGGCATTGGTCACCTTTCAGCGGGACCTGATCCTGACAAGCGCGACCGAGGACCAGGCGCGCGCCTATTTCTGGATCGGCAAGACTCAGCAAAAGAGAGGCGACGCCACTGCGGCGCAGACGGCCTGGCAGCAAGCTGCCGCTCTCGCTCCCACCAGCTATTACAGTGAGCGCGCCCGCGACATTCTGTTCGGCCAATCCCTTTTTCAGCCGCCGCCCGCTTACAATCTGACCTTCGATCTGACTTCCGAACGCCGCGCAGCCGAGGCCTGGACCCGCATCCAGTTCAACCTCCCTTCGAATACCGACCTCAGCAGCCCAGGCGCGTTGCTGCAAGATCCGCGCCTGGTGCGTGGCACTGAACTATGGAACTTGGGACTGTATGATGAAGCCCGCCTGGAATTCGAAGATTTGCGTCAGGCCGTCAGCGAGGACCCGGCCGATAGTTATCGTCTGGCCAACTACCTGCTCGACCTGGGTCTCTACCGCAGCGCTATCACCGCTGCCCGCCAGGTATTAACCCTAGCCGGCATGGATACCAACGCCAAATCGCTCACTGCGCCGGATTATTTCAACCACATTCGCTACGGAGTCTATTACCAAGAATTGATCGTCCCGGCTGCCCAGCAGAATGAGTTGGATCCCCTCTTTCTATTCAGCATGATACGCCAGGAAAGCCTGTTCGAAGGCTTTGTCCATTCCACCGCCGGGGCGCGCGGCCTGATGCAGATCATGCCCGATACGGGGCAGTCCATCGTCAACAACTACGGCTGGCCGCCGGATTACACTGCTGACGACCTCTACCGCCCCATCGTCAGCCTGAAGCTCGGCGCGCATTACCTGAAAACCAACCTCGATCTCTTTGATGGCGATCTATTCGCAGCCCTGGCAGCCTACAACTCAGGCCCCGGCAATGCCGGAATCTGGATGACCCTGGCCGGCGGCGACCCCGACCTATTCGTGGAAGTCGTTCGCTTCGAGGAAACGCGTGATTACATCCGCAGCATCTACGAGAATTACGTCGTCTATCGGTCATTGTATGAGGCGGTGCCTTAAGAGTCTCAATACAAACCAGAAACCCGTTTTCTTGGAGAAAACGAGTTTCTTCTTATCAACGCATGTGCTTGATGATTCGTTTGTGGACGGCTTCGGCGTCCATATCCAGGATAGAGACCAGTTTGTCTCGCCCCGTTTTTCCGGCCACAATGTCCAGCCGCGATACGGACACACCCAGCACCTCGGACAGGAACTTGAGCAAAGCCTCGTTCGCCTGGCCCTCGACCGGCGGCGATGTCAGGTGAATCTTGACCGTCCCATCGTTCAGAATCCCGAAGACCTCGTTTCGGCTGGCGCGCGGCGTGACACGTACAGCCAGCGCCGCGCCCCTTTTTCCATCGTGTAACTCGAATTTTCGGCGTTCCATAGCACCGCCTCAATGGACAAGAAGGTTGATCAAGATAGTCGCCAAGACTTGAACCAAGATGATCAGGATCAACGGGCTGAAATCGAACATACCCACCAGCGGTACCACCTTGCGGATGGGCGCCAGCATCGGTTCGACGATCTGGTCTATCGTCCGCCTCACCGGGTTGAAGGGGGACGTAAAGTACGACAAGACCACCTGCACGATGACGAGCAGCACGATGGCATTTGCCAGGATACTGATCAGTTTTGCGATAATAACGAGCACAGGAAACACCTCGTCGGTTATGTGGATCGCCGTCCCAGGATAGCCTGACCGATGCGAACGTACGTCGCGCCCTCTTGCACAGCGGCCTCGAAATCAACGCTGGTGCCCATCGAAAGCTCACGCCAATCCGCTTCACGGAATTGTGCAGCCAGGTAGTCACGCAGGCGGCGCAAACGCTGGAAGTAAGGCCGCGAACGTTCAGCCTGCTCGAAGTACGGCGGCATGGTCATCAGGCCGCACACGCTCAGGTGGGGAAATTGCAGCACTTGTTCAATCTCAGGCAGCAGGTCCGGCCAGCGCACTTCATCCCAGGCCGGCCAGCCGTATTTGCTTTCCTCGCCGCCGACGTTGAACTCCAGCAGGGTAGGCAGGGTCTTCCCTTCCGCTGCACAAAATCGCTCCAGCCGCGCTGCCAGCTTGAGACTATCCAGTGAATGCAGCATGGTAAAGTTCTCGACCACCAGGTCGGCCTTGCGGCTCTGCACGTGGCCGATCATGTGCCATTCTACCTCAGTTTCGCTTTTCAAGGCTGAAATCTTCGCCACAGCCTCTTCGGCATAATTTTCACCGAGGACGAATATCCCGGCCGCTATCGCTGCCTGAACGACCGCCAGCGGCTGGGACTTTGTGACCACCACCAGGCG
>CAYZIQ010000156.1:3646-5870 GCA_964478375.1 uncultured Chloroflexus sp.
CTATCGCTGCCTGAACGACCGCCAGCGGCTGGGACTTTGTGACCACCACCAGGCGAACAGCCCCCGGATCACGCCCGGACCCTTCGACAAGCTCAGGGCAACGCCTGGCGGCTGCTGCGGCAATCTGGCCGAGCACACGCTGGTGCCGTTCGCGGATGGAAGAGATGAGGGATTCGTCCATAACATCAACAAATTCGTGCTGAGCGGAGCGCAGCGAAGTCGAAGCACAAAATAAGTACACTCTCGCTCTTCGACTGCCACTTCGACTGTTCCTTCGCTTCGCTCAGGACAAGTCTCAGTGTCCGCTCAGAGCGTTCAAGGATTCAACCCAATCAACGCACCGAAACGCCCAGTGCGGCCTTTTTCGGCGCGGTGGGAATACCAGTCGTCCAGGTGACAGGCCGTGCATAGGCCCGCCACCTCGATGTTTCGGACGCCAGCCCGCTCCAAAAGCAGGCGGTTGGCTGCCCAAAGGTCGAAGCCTACGCCGCTATTCAGCGCCCTAAGCAGACCGGAGGCTTCTCCGCCAAATGCTTGGCGCACTTGCGCGATCACGTCTGGGCCGACCGCGTAGTGATCCGGACCAATGGATGGGCCGATGGCAACCTGCAAATCCGCTGGCCGCGTACCAAAACGCGTCCGCATGGACTCCACCGCGGCCTGTGGCGCGCCTCTCACTGTTCCCAGCCAACCCGCATGCGCCAAGCCGACGACCTTGCGCACCGGATCGTACAGCAGGATCGGCACACAATCGGCGAAGCGCATGAATAGGGTGAGGCCCGGCTTGTCGGTCAGGATGGCGTCCGCCTGTTGATGAGGGGCTTGAGGCGGGTGAGGCGCGTCGGCGACGACCACGTTGACGCCGTGAACCTGCCAAACGTCGAAGAGCGTGCCGGGGTCACGACCGAGGGCAGCAAACGCCCGCAGACGGTTCTCCCGCACCCGTTCCGGCTGGTCGCCGACCGTCCCGCCAACGTTCAGCGAAGCCCACGGCGCCGGGCTGACGCCGCCCTGCCGTGTGAAGACAGCCTGGGTTATGCCGGAGTCGAACGACTCGAACGTAAAATAACGAACGCCTGCCTGAAAATGGAACGGCATCGCTACGCCTTCGCTGCTGCCACTGCAAACTTCTTCGAAAGCAGTCGGCGCGTATCCGCCATGACTTCCTCGATCACCGGAAAACCGTACCAGGCCGTCGTGAACCCGAACAGGAAGCCGGTCAGCGTGCGCAAGAAGGGTGTGCTCTCGCGGTAAGGCAGGATGACATGCAAGGCAGGGATCGAAAACTGGCTGAGCAACTGCGAAAATCCATCCAAGCCGATTGGCACCATGCCGATCAAGATCCAAGCCCACCAGGGCAGGCTTGGGATGCGGCGGCCGGTCACAGCATAGATCAGGCCGAAAAGCAGCATGGAAGCCCAGATGGCAACGTCCCGTTCGCACAGGGCGACTTTATAGCCCAAGGTTGAGTTGCCCTCGAACTGACGCGCCCCTAGGCGGGCAGGATCGTTCTGATCGGTGATGCCAGTAGCGGCCTCGAAGGTGATCACATCAGGCATGTTTGCAGCGGCGTGAGGGTAATAGGCTTGTTCACTGAACAGGAAAAAGGAGCGAAAAGCCCATTGATGACACAACGGGCTGTAGGCTTTATAGATGACCTCCGCCGCTCCATTTGCGCCGATTTTCTTGAGCGCCGGAGCCAGAAAAGGAAGCCCAACGTAGAGGAACAAGATCAGGTTGAAAATCGCCAGGTAATGCCTGGAAAGCCAGTAAGAGACGCGGTCTGCGCTGGTGACGGTCTCGCCGCGCGCCACAGCGGCGCGGTAAGCCTTATCGTCAATCCGCTCCAGGTGCGCCTGCCGGTCGCTGGCCGCGCCCAGCGTCTTCTGCAAGTCTTGCAACGTGAACGGAGCTTTCAGCCGGTACGGGCCGACCTCGATGACCGGGATTTCCAATGCGTAAGCAGATGACAACGCCGGTTCAGAATCGATGTCAATCTCGACCAGGCGATGAGGGTATTTCATTTGCAAGGATTGCAGGTCCGCTTTGGCTTGTTCGCACAAGTGACAATCGCGGCGCATATAGAGCGTAACCGAAATCATCTGTCAACTCCTACCGATAAAGTCCTCTTTCGATAAAAGCCATCGTTAAAGCCCAAAGTCCACAAACAGGCCGTAGCGAGAGAGCAATTCAAAGGTGCCCAGGAAAAGCATCGCGCCGACGA
>CAYZIQ010000157.1:0-5778 GCA_964478375.1 uncultured Chloroflexus sp.
ATTCCCCTGGCTGAAATGCTACTCGAGAAAATGCAGATCGTCCAGATAAATGAAAAGGACGTGATTGACACCATCATGCTGCTGCTCGAACATCCGCTGGGCAACAATGATAATGAAACCATCAACATGAAATACATCGCGGAGCTTTGCAGCAGCGACTGGGGCCTGTGGCGTACCGTGACCATGAACTTGGACAAGGTACGCCAGTTAGCTCAAGGCTACGAACAGCTCGAGGCAGAGCAGAAAGCCATCATTGACACACAAATCGAAACTGCCCTGGCGCGCCTCGATCAAGAGCCCAAATCGCTAGCTTGGCGACTGCGTGCCAGGGTTGGTGATCGGGTCAAATGGTATAAGGAAGTGGATGAAGTTCAATAGCTGGAGGAGACGGTTATGACCAGATTAGTCCGTGACCTGATGCACCCGGGCGTGCTGACCTGTCGCCCAAATGCCACGCTGGGCCAGGTGGCCACTCTGCTTACCCAACACCACATCCATGCTCTGATCGTTGCCGACCGCGATGGACACCCATTGGGCGTCATCTCCGATTTCGATCTGCTGGCCGGCGAATGGCTGGCGGTGGATGCCGAAAGCCTGGCGACGATGCGCAAGCTGACGGCTGCTGATCTCATGTCCTCCCCCGTAGACACGGTCGAATCCAGCACGACGCTGTGCGAAGCTGCCCATATCCTGGTCGAGAAAGATGTCAACCGTCTGCTGGTCACCGAAAAGGGTCTGCCGGTTGGCATCATCTCCATCTCGGATTTCGTCGCCAGCATTGCCAAAGAGGAAAAGCCCCGCCGAGAGACGGTGGCGGATGTCATGTCGGATGCCATTCTAGTATGCCGGGATAAGACGCCAATCATCTCCGCCGCTCGCACCATGACCCAGGCCGGCTGGCGCTCGGTGCTCGTTGTAGACACGAAAGGCAAAGCCCAAGGCGTAGTCAGCGGTAAAGACCTGATGCCTTTCGTCGAGAATGGCGCGGACGAAAACCTGACTGTATGCGACGTCATGCACCCGGCGCTGACCATTGGCATGAACGCCAGTCTGCGCGAGGCCGCTGACTTGATGATCCAACAACACCACCATCGCCTGATCGTGATAGATCAGGATGACCCGCAAGCCTTCCCGCTAGGCATCATTTCTTCTTACGATATTGTCGCCGAGATGGCCAGGCCTGGCTCGGTCTGGCAAGCATGGAAAGGCCGATCATGACCCTTACCCTAGAGAAGGCCATCGCCCGCGTGCCGCAATGGGCTGGAGCCAGCGACCTAAAATCATACCCCATCGGAGGCGGCATCACCAACCAGAACTATCGAGTGAATGTAGGTGGTGAATCTTTTTTTCTCCGCATCGCAGGGGCAAACACAGAACTGCTAGGGATCAATCGAGAGTACGAGTACGCCGCCAACCTGGCAGCCGGTAAGCTGGGGATTGCTCCCGAAGTCGTTTATTTCATCCAGCCTGAAGGTTATTTGGTGACGCGTTTTATAACAGGGCGTCCTTTGCCGCCCGAGGAGATCCGCCAACCAGAAAATATCCGCCGGATTATAGAAACTGTTCGCAGAATCCACCGTATGCCAGAGATTCCCGGCAGCTTTTCCGCTTTTCGCACCATCGAAGATTATTCCGAAATCGCTCGCCGCTATAGTGTCGCTTTCCCCAGAGATTTCGACTGGCTGATGGCGCGCGTGGGCGAGGCCGAAAAGGCGATCCTGTCCCATCCCTACCCGCCCTGCCCCTGCCACAACGACCTGCTCAATGAAAACTTCATCACCAACGGCCAGCTCTATATCGTCGATTGGGAGTATGCCGGCATGGGTGATCTCTTCTTCGACCTGGCAAACTTTTCTGATCATCACTTGTTATCCGATGAACAGGATCATTGGCTTCTGGAATGTTATTTTGGGGAGGTTTCGAGCCAACATTGGGCACATCTGAAAATCATGAAAATAATGTCGGATTTTCGCGAAGCGATGTGGGGTATGGTTCAAACTGGCATCTCGAAGCTCGATTTTGACTTCCGTGATTATACCGACCAGTTCTTTCACCGCACCTTCGAAAAAATACACGACCCCCGCTGGGGTCAATGGCTCAAGGAGATAATCAATGCCTGAACTCCCAAAACACGCACAGGTGGTCATCATCGGCGGCGGCGTGGGCGGGTGCAGCATCGCCTACCACCTTACGCTCATGGGCTGGAAAGATGTCGTCATTCTCGAACGCCATGAGTTGACCAGCGGCTCGACCTGGCACTCGGCCGGGTTGGTCGGCCAGATGCGCTCGGACGTCAACCTAACCCGCATGATGCACTACAGCACCGATCTCTACCGCCGCCTGAAGGACGAGACCGGTCACGACCCCGCCTGGCGCGAGGTCGGTGGGCTGCGGCTCGCCTCCTCTGCTGAACGAATGGAAGAGCTCAAGCGCCTGGTCGGCATGGCCGGATCGTTCGGCGTACCCATGCAGTTGATCACTCCCAAGGAAGCCTACGACCTCTTCCCGCTGATGTCTATGGAAGGTGTGGTCGGCGCCGCTTACACCCCCAACGACGGCGTGATTGATCCCACCGGTTTGACGAACGCGCTGGCCACCGGCGCCAAACAACGCGGTGCGCGCATCTTCCAGGATACGAACGTGGTGAGCATCAAATTGAAGGATGGGCGCGTGCACGAGGTAGTCACCGACAAGGGTGGTATCCAGACCGAGATCGTGGTGAACGCGGCCGGTCAATGGGGCGGCGAGGTCGGCAAGATGGTCGGCCTCAACCTGCCCGTTGTCCCGATGGCCCATCTATATGCCATCACCAAGCCCATCGAAGGGGTCGGTCACGATATCCCGACCCTGCGTGACCCCGATCTGCTGGTGTACTGGCGCGAGGAGGTCGGCGGGCTGACCACCGGCGGTTACGAGCGCAACCCGGCCCCGTTCGGCCTGGATGGCATCCCACTGGATTTCAAGTACACCTTGCTCCCGCCCGATTGGGATCGCTTTGGGCCATTGATGGAAAATTCGATCAAGCGGGTGCCGGTGTTGGAAACCGCCGAGATCCGACAACTGCTCAACGGGCCTGAGGGTTTCACCCCGGACGGTGAATACCTGCTCGGGCCGACCGCCGTCAAGGGCTTCTGGGTGGCCTGTGCCTTCTGCGCCCACGGGCTGGCCGGCGCCGGCGGCATTGGCAAGACGATGGCCGAATGGATCATTGACGGGCATCCAGAGTGGGACGTCTGGCGGCTGGATGTGCGCCGCTTTGGCTCCAACTACAACAGCCAGGATTACACTGTGGCGCGCACCATCGAAACTTATTCCCAATACTACGACATCCACTTTCCTGGAGAGGAGCGCCTCTCGCGGCGTGGTCTGCGCCTCTCCCCCACCTATTATCGCCTGCGTGAACTGGGTTGCCATTTTGGAGAGAAGACCGGTTGGGAGCGCCCCAACTGGTTCAAGCCTTACGAGGAGAAAGCGCGTCACGGACACGAACCCAAAGGCTGGGCGCACCACAACTGGTCACGCGCCATCGGTTACGAACACCTGATGACGCGCCAGAACGCCGGTCTGTTCGACGAAACCTCGTTCAACAAGTTCGAGGTGCGCGGCCCCGGCGCGCTGGCCTTCCTGAACTACGTATGTGCCAACGACATTGACCGGCCAATTGGGACGGTAATCTATACCGAGTGCTTGAACAAGCGCGGCGGGATCGAGTGCGATTTCACCGTCACCCGCCTGGCCGAAGACCGCTTTTTCATCATCACCGGCACCGCTTTCGGGCAGCACGACCTGTCCTGGCTCTCGCTGAATATGCCCGAAGAGGGCTCGGTGACCATCGAAGATGTCAGTTCATCGTATGCCTGCCTCGGCCTGTGGGGGCCGAAGGCACGCACCATCCTGGAAAAGATCACCAAAGATGACGTGTCCAATGCCGGTTTTCCGTACTTGACCGCCCGGTATATCACGGTCGGCGACGTGCCTGCGCTGGCCTCGCGCGTCACTTATGTGGGCGAGCTGGGATGGGAGTTCTACTGCCCGATGGAATACGCCCTGCGCCTGTGGGATACGCTCTGGGAAGCAGGCCAGCCCGAAGGATTGGTGGCAGCCGGTTATAAGGCCATAGACACCTTACGCCTGGAGAAGGGTTATCGCTATTGGAGCAGCGAGATCAGCCCAGACTACACGCCCTACGAGGCCGGACTGGGCTTTGCCGTCAAACTAGACAAAGATGACTTCATCGGGCGAGAAGCCCTGCTCGAACAGAAAAAATCCGGCCTGAAGCGAAAGCTGTGCTGCATGACATTATCCGACAGCCGCACTGTCGCCCAGGGCAAGGAACCCATCCGCACGAAAGACGGCAAGATCATCGGCTGGGTGGCCGCAGGCGGATACGGCTACTCAGTCGGAAAGAGCATCATCTACGCTTATCTGCCAATCGAATACTCGAAAGCCGGCACAGAACTGGAAGTAGAATTTTTTGGTGAACAGGTCGGCGCAGTTGTGGCACAATCACCCTTGTGGGACCCGAAAGGAGAGCGCATAAGAGCATAATCGTTGATTACAACTCAGAACCTATCCGAACTACTCTGGAGTCCGACAGCTTGCTGTCGAAATTACGGGAGCAAGCTCCCTGATTCCAGAGATATGCCCAAAGGAGGTAGACGCCATGATCGAAAGCCCTGTCGAGCGTCTTGCAAAAACTCATCCCGATTTGGAAATCTGGTGGGACTCCTCTCCTTTGATCTACAACCAGTGGGTTCGGAAAATGGTCAACGCCGCCGAACCGTCGCAAAAGCCAATCTTGGAGGAACAACTTGCAAGGTTGTACAATGCTGAAACGCCCGCCAAAAGCATTTTCCGAGGTTGCACGACCAACCCGCCTCTTTCATGGCAAGCCGTACAAAGCGACCTCGAATTCTGGAGTGAGTGGATAGACAACTTGATACGCACCAGCCCCGGTCTCGATCTGAAGGGGCTCACCTGGCTGACGTATAAGGAGGTGGTGAAAAGAGGCGCGGAGATGTATATGCCCATCTTCGAGGCCTCCAAGGGACGCTTCGGCTTTATCTCCGGCCAGTTGGATCCCCGTCTCTTCACCGAAACCGGACAAATGATCCACGACGCCGAGGAATTGAGTGCCTTCAGCCCCAACGTGATGATCAAGGTGCCAGCCAGTATGCAAGGCATCCAGGTCATCAAAACCCTGACCTCCAAGGGCATCAGCACCAACACCACCGTTTGCTTTACCCTGCCCCAAATCCTGGCCTCGGCGGACGCCGTCATGGAGGGGATCAAGATCGCCGAGCAGAACAAGGTTGACCTGAGCAGATGGCGCGCCGTCATCACCATGATGATCGGGCGACTGACGGAACAAGAGACCTTGGACATTCAAGCCGAGCGCAAGAACATCCAATTATCCTGGCAGGATAAACACTGGTTCGGGATCGCCGTCTTCCGGCGCGCTTATCGCCTCTTGAGCGAAGGAGGCTACGCCAGCAAGATGCTCGCCTGCTCGATGCGCGTTGGCCCGCTCGTGGCTGGAAAGATGAGATTCTGGGATGTGCAAAAACTGGCTGGCGGAGACATCGTATACACATGTCCGCCCTACGTCCTGGAGCCTCTCTTCGAGATCGGCGACGACCTCATCTTCAAGCCCGAAATCGAGGAGGATGTGCCTGCACAGGTAATGGACAAGTTGTTGAAGATCCCCTTCTGCATCCAGGCTTACGATCCGAATGGCCTGGCCTTCGAGCAGTTCAACGATCATCCTTCTACCGTCAG
>CAYZIQ010000158.1:0-5605 GCA_964478375.1 uncultured Chloroflexus sp.
GTGCGTTCGTCGGCAGCCAATACGTCTGCCTCCCAATTGTCCGCAGGGTAGACGGCGACATCTTCCCACTGCCCCGCTTCGGCGTTCTGGGTCGCGACCTCGTAGAGCGAGACATGCCGGCCAGGCAGCCGCGCCTTTAGCGAGCTCCCGCCCACACCGGCCTCGACCAGCGCAGTCGCCAACCCGGAGGCCTGCCGGAAACGGCGTGCCAGCGCCAGCGAGAGGGTGGTCTTCCCAACCCCGCCGCAGTAGTTGGTGATCATGACCATTCGCGGCGGCAAGTAGCGCACTCCCACACGCAGACCGCAGGCCAGCAAGGCCTCGCCGACCCAACGGTCAGGTTCGGCCAGGAATTGCCCGGAGGTCACCACCACCGCCCCATCCCTGCCCAGGCTGTCCAGCGCAGTGCGCAAGGCAGGGCGTGACATCTTGGGGCAATCCTGCAAGTCTTCCAGGTCGGCGATTACCAGCAAGGGGTCGTTTTCGAGGGCGCGCATCACCCCCAGGGTGCTGACCGCCTCGTGCACCCGGAAGACCTCCTGCGGAATTCTCTCGATGGCTTCCATCGAGCGGGTGGCTGCGAGCGCCGCCGGCAGGCGATTTCTCCCAATGTGTATTCTCACAAGCATTCCTCCAAATCCTCTTCGTGAAATGATTACCTGGTTTGCTGATGATCAACTGCGCTTCGGGCGTCCTCGAACACAACCAGGATGATGGACCATTCGATTTCCGGACAATGAGTTCGCAGCATGGTAAAGGTGGCGTAACGGGTTGAAAATCGGCTGCGTACTCAGAAACCCGGCTCATCAGTGATATTTCGTCACTGATGTCGCCTTGTTCGTGACGCCCATGTAAGTTCTTTCTTCGATCCTGACCTCCTTGTAGGGCAGATCGTCCACATCGCCCAGCAGTATCTTGAGCAGCACGAGTTGTTCGATGGAACTCGCCATGGTGTCGTCCCACAACCATTCATCGTCGGATTTTTCATCGAGTGCACCGGCGTATTTCGCCCTCCCGCGCGCCCTGTCGGTCGAGCGGATGATCAGCCGCACCAATTCGGCGGGCGGCAGGGCAGCCAGGCGGTCGAATACACCGCCTGCGCCCGTTTCGGGATCTTCTTTGAGTTTCGAGAGGGCGTAGTTGATGCCCGGATGCAGGCCGCCCCCCTGCCTCGAAAACGTATAGAGCAGCCAGGAGATCAACGTACCGGAGGTGCCGCCTCCATCCAGGATGTGTTTGCGCAAATTAGCATCCTGGCAGTTCGCAGCGAGAATGGCTTGTAAATCCCAAGAAGAAGGAACCACCACCACCGCTTTTCCCGCTGCCTGTGCTTTGGAGGAGGGGGTAGGGGGTGGTGGTGTTCTAGAGTTAAGAGCTTGGTTTAAAGAGCTTAAGAGCTTAAAGACTCTGAAAATCGCGTCACCGAATTCTGAAATTCGCGTCACCCCGATACTGAAATTCGCGTCACCGGATACTGAAAATCGCGACACTCCGATACTGAAAATCGCGTCACCGGGAACTGAAGATCGCGTCACCCCGATACTGAAAATCGCGTCACCGAGATGCTGAAAATCGCATCCCTCTTCCTGCGCCAGGATTGCTTGAACAATCTCTGCGGGGACTTCTTCGAGCAGCACTTCAAAGCGGCGTGATATATCCCATTTGCTCTCACCCATCCCATTGCGTTCACAGTGGAGATAAATCTGGACAATTGGATCGCGCAGCCAGTCGTACACCGTTCTCACCCTGGATAACCCCAACCACCTTGCGATCTCGGCATACCCGCCTTTCACCGTGGCTTGGTTGCGGGTCGCACCGCTTTCCGGATCCACGAAGCAGCAGTCGCGCAAGATGGTGAGCATCCAACCGGGGCCTGTCCCCAGCCAGGGCAGGATGTGTTCGATGAAAAAGTGGGTGATGACCAGCAAGTCGCCCGGAGGCATCAGGTGCATCTGCATCCGCTCGGCTAAGGCGTCCAGCTTTTCATCGGGCAGTTCATCCATGAACAGATCGCGGACGATCTGGCGAACGGTTTGCGGCTGGCCGCCTCCGGGCGTTGGCGCGTCCGGTGGAATAAGTGTCTCGACCGGCGTCTCGCAAGCCGCCGCTGCCATGCCTTCCGGCCCGCCGTGCTGCTCAATGTGACCGGCAATCCAGGTGGTCAAGGAGTGGACGTCCGCGGCGGTCAACGGCAGGGTCATGGCAACCGAGTAGCGGCGCGGCAGGCGGCGCAGGGTGGGACCGGCCGCCCATTCCTTCACGTCCGCTGCAATGGGTGTGACCAGCGCGGCCAGCCGCGCCCAGGTCTGGTCCCGCTTGACCCGGTTCCAGAATGTCCGCTCGGTCGCCCCGCTCATGGCGGCGATCTGCTTTCCGCAGAAGCGGGCGGACTTTCGCCCGGAGCGTCCTCCTGCGTTGTATGCTGCCTGGCGGAAGCCGATGTACAGCCAGCCCAGGTCGGGACCGAGCAGTCTTAGGTGGCGCAGGAAATAGGCGTTGAGGACAACAGCCCTTTCCGGCATGACGACCTGCTCGTAGGCCGATTCCCACACTGCCTCGACATCCACCTCTTTTTCGGCAGCCTTGCTTTTTTCTTCCTCGGCCTCCGCATCATCACCCGCTTCGACAATCTCATCGCCTGGCTGGACAACAAACTGAACGTCCGCATCCTGATTCATGATGCCCATCAGCAGGCGCGTCAGCGTGCTGGAGAGACGGCTTTCCAGCCAATCGCGGGCATAGGCATTGCGCACGCCGATAGTGAATATGCCGTCCTCATAGGACACCAGGCGTGCGTCGCGCACCCAGGTGTCGAAGGATGCTTTGGGCATCTCCATCTGGAGTTGTCCGAGGGCAGATTGCCAGGCTCTTTCAGCATCCATCGTGAGCCGATTCCCTAAGGTCGAATGAACAGAAAGGTCGAAAACGACTTCTGTCATGATTTTCTCGAAAACTCGCAGGAAGCCCTGTAGCGAACGACTTTCCAAAAGCGAACCCTACATCGTCAACAAGAGAAAAGTGGCTCGCAGGCCTTCCTGGCGAGACTACGTAAGCGGCAACGTAAGCGGCAGCGTAAGCGGCGCGTAAACGTACCGTAAGCGGCACGTAAACCATGCCGCTTACGTTCTTCTTCCCGCCAAAAACGAGATCTGGAATTTCCGAGAAAACCGCGAAACCTTTCTTGACGGCGCTCATTCTGACCGCCCTGCAAGCGTTTGGCGGACTGTTAGAGGCTGGGGGTTGAGCCGAATTCGACCGGCTTTGTATGCCTCCAGGCCATGCTTGAGCAGCACAGCTGCTACCTCGCCAACCGGCACGTATTTCTTATCCGCCAGGCGGCGAAGCGCCTTAGCCGTTTCTTTTCCGACCCCTCGATACGATACGACCGACTCCCACGCGGCAGGAACTTTTTGTTCCTTGTGGACTTTGCGAGCAGGGATAGGCTTGGGTACGGGGTTCGGATTTTCCTCACTCCATCCCTGTCGCTTTTGCCAGTTGCCGGACAAGGGGTACAACGTCATCCGCGCGGCCTTCGGACGCGGTTCGAGGGGCAGCGTCCCACGGTCAACGCACCTCAAGCCGTAGCTCAGGAAAGTGTCAACGATTTCACCGGCCATTACGTGATGTTCGTTGGCCAATGCCAAAATCTGTTCGTTTATTTCTGCGGGGATTCCTCGAAAACTGACGGTGGGGTAAGCCATCTCGTACTGCCGCCTGCGCTTTTTCCTTTCTGCCACGCGCAAGTCATCCAATACACTGGCAGGCCGCGGCTGTTCCGGCTGGCCGGCCTGTTCGCTCTCGGCAGGGGGGATTTGAACGCCTTTGAGACGGTCGAAGGGATCGCGGCGTGGCATGTTCTTCCTTCCTGGCTAGAACTTGAGAACGACATCCACCAGGTTGGCGTACTCCCTGGCGGAACGGCTTTCTGGGTCTTTCTCGAATATCGTCAGGGCCTCCGAGGCGCATTCGCGCAGCACGGTTGCCCGATGGATAGGGGCGAGCAGGCGGTTGCTGAACGTTTCTCGAAGCGACTCGATATTGGCTCTACTTTCTCGGGTTTGCTCGTCGAAGAAGGTGGGAAGGACGCCCAGTAACGCGCCGTTCCAAGATTTTTCTTTTTGCAGGACGGTCAGGGTTTGCACCATCTGGCTCAAGCCGTCGGCTGCCAGGAATTCGGTCGCCGTAGGGATAATGACCAGGTCGGCTGCCCAGACCGCCCGTTCCTGGATGCCGCCCACGCTGGGTGCCGTGTCGAACAGGACGTAATCCAGGCCCTCACGAGTAAAAGGCTTCAAAACGTCCCGCACGCAGGATAACGATCTCCCTTCGGCATTGATGACGGTCTGGGCGGCGCTGGTGGTCGTGTCGCCGGGGATCAGCCATACGTTCTTGCGCCCGGTGTTGCGCACCCACTGCCGGGCTGTCTCTAAAGTGGTTGCGATTTTATCGACCCTGGTCCCAACCAGCTGCGGGGAGACGAGCAGGTAGAATGCTCCAGGCTCAGGCCTCAGGCCGAGCGCGGTGGCACATTGTCCCTGGGGATCGAGGTCGATCAGCAGCACTTCCTTGCCTCGCTGGGCCAGGCCGTGTGCCAGGGAAATGGCGGTCGTGGTTTTTCCCACCCCGCCCTTTTGGTTGGCAATTGTGATGACGGTGGTCATGGCTTATTCCTTCGTAGGGCTTTTCTCGTTGGATTGTTCGTCCAGGAACTCGCGGATTCTGGCCGGTGCAAAGCGCCAGTCACTCCGCGCTGTTGCTCTGAACTTGAAGCCTGGCAGGATACCGCGAGCGGCCCAGTTCCGCACGGTTTCGGGCTTTATTCTCAAAAAGTGAGCTACATCCTCGGATGTCCAAAGCGGTTCTTCGTTCAACGTTTCGTTCCTTATTTGTTAGGGCTGGTGTGAATGTGGAACGCGATCATTCCGGCTTGTTGGGCGGGTTGAACTTCTGCAGAGACTCCGCCAGCATGACCAGCAGGCGCTGCAAGGAGGGGGAGAGCTGGTCGAACAAGTGCAGCAATCTGGCGCGGTCGGGGTCGAGATCGTGGATACCCGGCACTTCGGACAGGCCGGAGAGTTGAAGGAAAGTGCTTGGGGGGTGATTGGTAGCCTTTGCCAAGCGCACACAGGTTTCGAGAGATGGGAGCCGATTGGGATGATCGATCAAGTTGCGCAGTGTGCTATCGGATAGACCTGCCTGACGGGAAAGTTTTGCCAAAGTGAGCTCGTGTTGCTTGATGTATTCCAGCAACCAATTGCCCAACGGCGAGATTTCTTGTTGGGCGAGTTGCCGCTTCGTGTGATGTGGTGATGTTGTGTTCATTTTTGTCAGTCCTCTATTTGGAAAATAAAAACAGGCGATGATGAGCGCACATGCCGCTCATCATCGCCTAAGCGCATCCATTCCCGTTTCCAACAATCCCCGCGAACCAATTGACTGCAATTTGACTGCAATTGCTATTGGACTGTATGTTCTTTATGGAAAACTTTCTCGACCATCCCCCCAGATATGCCGGTCTTTCTAATCGAAACCGGCATCTGTGGCAGTAAATGGACAGTATGGACACTATGGAAAGCTTCTGGCATCACTCATAATCGCTTGGTCG
>CAYZIQ010000159.1:0-5571 GCA_964478375.1 uncultured Chloroflexus sp.
GCTCCGTCGGATTCCTTCGTGGCGGGGTTATCCAGCCGCAGTCAGTTCCAACGGGCGCGGGGCGCGATGCAGCCACCAGGCCGCCAGCCAGACCCAGTAAAGCAGGACGATCATTGCCTGCCAGAGGAACCCTTCGAGGAGATCCCCACCGAAAGTGTTCACCTGATTGAACAGGGAAAGTGTGGACTGCTGGGCGGCACTCACCTGGCTGCCGAATAGACTGTTGACAGCCAAATACCAGAGCGCCTGCGGTTGGCTGCCGGTGAACCAGGCACTCGATTGCCCGAACAGGCCGGTTGCGTCCGCCGCAGTTATGGCGGTTGCAAGGGTGAACACTGTCCGCAAGAAAAACCAGGCTCCAAGCAATCCCGCCGGCACGAGCCACCAGGTCCAAGAAGGGGGCTTCGGCAATGGGTCGCGCAGGGAGCGGCGCGGCAGTTGCAGGGTCAGTCGTGCCGCGAATTTCCCGGCGGGCAGGAATGTCGGGGTCGGCGCGGAACGCAGCAGGTTCGAGACGGTCTGCAATTCTTTCAATTCATTCCGGCAGACCGCGCAGGATTCCAGATGTCCCTCCAATTCCCGTAGCCGCCAGCCGCGCAGTTCGCCATCCAAATAAGCATTCAACAACGCGTGGGCTTCTTCACACATATTCGTTCTCCGCTTGTAGCATTCGGTCTTTTAGCGCTTCCCGCAGACGATCACGGGCATAATTCAACCTGGACATGACTGTCCCGATTGGGATATCAAGGACACTGGCAATTTCCTGGTAGGAGAGTTCTCCATACTCACGCAGGACGAGCACGCTGCGGGCTGCCTCCGGCAGGGATTTCACCGCCTGCTGAAGCAGGGCGGTGCTTTCTTTCTCGATCAGCGCCTCTTCTGGACTCATGGCTTGCTCTGGAATCATCTGCAAATTCTCGTCCTCGGCGGATTCCTCCGTCCTGCGGCGCAAAATATCCAGCGCAGCGTTGACGGCAATGCGATACAACCAGTTGCGTAGCGGCTCGCCGAGGCGGAAAGATGATATGTGTAGCCATGCCCGCAGGAAGGCTTCCTGGGCTGCATCTTCTGCCAGAGCCGCGTCGCCGCACATGCGATAGATCACATGGATAAGGCGCGAATAATAATGGCGGACGAGTTCTCCAAAGGCATTCCGGTCACCTTGCTGCGACTTCAAAATCAGGTCGGCTTCGGTTTCCGTAATGAGAGGCGCCAGCACTTGTGTCCTTTCTGCCAGGTTATTTGCTTTTACGATTTTAGTACGAACTTCACTTTGATTTTATTCGGTTAAGTTGCGATTTTCATCCGTATACATTGTGATTATTGTCGCGAGCAATGGTGACATTAAAGCCTGTGTGCCTGCTGCAAGATTGGGTATTATGTTAAAGATACTAAAGGTGCCGTCGTCAAGCTGGAGGTATTATGCAAACCATTCCTGGCGAATATCTGGAAATAGATCGAAAAGCGCGCGTTTACATGCCTTACGAAGAACTGTCTCTGCGCCCGCCAAGAGAACGGGTGTGTGACTTCGGCGATGTCGTCGTTCCACTCGACTCGGACCGGGCCATGTTGGAGGCCTCGCGCTGCATCCACTGCCCTGACCCGGCTCCCTGCATGTTAGCCTGCCCGGCTCATAATGACATCCCTTCGGCCATGTGGTTGATCGAACAAGGCCGCTACATCGAAGCCGCGCAATTGTACCGTCAAACCAGCTCTTTACCTGAGATCTGCTCACGCGTCTGCCCGCATGATCAACTCTGCCAGGGTTCCTGCGTGCTCAACAAAACCCACGAACCGGTGCTGTGCGGCGCGTTGGAAACCTTCGTCACTTGCTACCAGCGCAAGACGGAAAGTGTAACCATACCGGTCAGTCAGCCGACTGGCAAGAAAGTCGCCATCGTCGGTGCAGGCCCGTCTGGCCTGGGCTGCGCCGAGCAACTGCTGCAAAAAGGCTACGCGGTCACCATCTTCGATTCAAAGCCGGCGCCCGGTGGCTTGCTCGTCTATGGCATCCCTAACTTCAAACTGTCAAAGGAAGTCTTCTTCTGCCGCTGGGGTGATTTCGAGAAAGCCGGAGCAAAGTTTGTCGGCAACACAACCATTGGCAAGAAGAAAACCATTGACCAGCTTTTCAAGGGTGGATTCGAAGCGGTGTTCGTTGGCGTTGGCACTGGCATTGACGCCAAAATGGATATTCCTGGTGAAGACCTGCCTGGTGTCTACGAGGGAACCGACTTCCTGATGCGCGCCAACACGGACCTGAACCTGCTGCCGGAAAACAAGCGCGAGCGTCCGCCTCTCGGCAAGCGCGTGGCGGTCATCGGCGGCGGCGACACCGCCTCCGACTGCCTGCGTACCGCCCTGCGCATGGGCGCGGAACAGGTCATGTGCCTGTACCGCCGTACCGAAAAGGAAATGCCCGGCGGCAAGAAAGACCGCCGCATGGCGAGGGAGGAGGGCGCCCAGTACCGTTTCCTGACCCAGCCGGTGAAATTCATCGCCGGAGAGGACGGTCATCTGGCCGCCATCGAGTGCATCGAGATGAGACTGGGGGAACCGGACGCCAAAGGCCGCCGCAAGCCGGTACCCATCGAAGGCTCGAACTTCAGCATCGCCATAGATACGGCCATCAAAGCCCTTGGCTACTGGCCCGATCCGCTCATCGGCGAGACCACCCCCGACCTGGAGACGCACGACTGGGGCCTGATCAGCGTGGTGGACAGGGAAACCGGCGCCACCACCCGCGAGGGTGTCTTCGCTGGCGGCGACGGTGTGACCGGGCCTGATCTGGTGGTCACGGCGATGGTGGCGGGAAGAAGGGCAGCCAATGCGATCGACGAGTATTTGAAGAACGGTAAGCAAAAAAGCGTCTGTTGATTTGTTATAATACATTTGCTATGACAACGCCGACACTTGCCAAATTTTCTTTGCGCCAACCTGAAATTATTCCTGTGGGATTGAAGGTTTCTGTGGGCAAGTCGTTACGACCTGCCATAAAAAGAATCGTTGATGAACTGAAGCCTGAAAAGGTCATCCTTTTCGGCTCTTTTGCCTACGGCCACCCCAATTCATACAGCGATGTGGATTTGCTCGTCATCATGGATACGAGCGCACCTCACAAGGACAGGAGTTGGGCGGTTTCGCGATTGTTGCTCCCGCGTCCCTTCCCCGTGGATATCCTGGTCAAGACGCCAAAAGAGGTCGAAGAAGACATGAA
Source organism: uncultured Chloroflexus sp. (assembly GCA_964478375.1). Classification (GTDB taxonomy): domain Bacteria; phylum Chloroflexota; class Anaerolineae; order Anaerolineales; family Villigracilaceae; genus CG2-30-58-95. The sequence continues at coordinate 3,218 of CAYZIQ010000159.1, forward strand.
ATCGGGTGATTTCTTTCTCCGCGAAATTCTGACGCGCGGCAAGGTATTGTATGAGCAAGACAAATGACCCGCGCGCGTGGGCGGAGCGCGCCGAAGAGGATTTTACTCTGGCGAAATCGGCGGTCCAACGAAAAAAAACGCTGACTGTGGGAGCGTGCTTCCATGCTCAGCAATGTGCGGAGAAATACCTGAAAGCGTTGCTCGTTTCTAAAGGAGCGGGCTTTCCAAAAACACACGACTTGTTGATGCTGAACGATTTATGTTCATTAGCGGGGATTTTCCTCGAAGTGGACGCGCGCCTTCTCAACACGTTGACAGATTATGCGGTACGAACACGTTACCCGGGGGATTCACCAACTGCCGATGACGCAAAAGAAGCACTCGAAATAGCCAGCACAATTCGAAAGTTCGCCAGGGCATTTCTTGGGGCGAAATAGTCAGGCGGCCAGAAGGTCGCCTGAAATGCTACCCTTTTTCCAACCACTCCAGCTTCACCAATTGTTCTACGGTTTCGAATTCCGGATCGCCGGTCAGCAGGATCGCATTTTCGCGCAGGGCGGCAGCCGCGGCAAAGGCATCGGCATACGAAAGCGCGTGGTGGGCTTTGATATGCGCCGCATCGAGAACGAGATCGCGGCTGGCATCTAGCAGCTCCATTGGCAGACTTTCCACCAACGCCAGGACGCTTTGCGCCATTGTCAGTCCGCGCTCCCGCTCGATGATATAGAGCACCTCCCCCAGGTTGACCATACACATCACGAGGCGGCATTTGTTGGTTTCGGCCAGCGACAGGAGTTCCTGCACGCGCGCCATGCCCGGCTCATCGTTCAGATAAGCCAACAGGGCAAAAATATCCAGCAGATAGGCGGGCTTATTTGGACTCACGCTCGAGTTCCTGCCGATGTTCTTCCACAATCGCCTGCGTGAGCGAATTGCCTCCTTTCAGCATCCCCGCGCCCTCTTCGACCGGGTTCTCGAAAGCCGGCACGATTGCCAACACGCCTCCGTAATCCACCACCTGCAGATTGTCGCCGGCTTTCAGCCCGTATTTTTGCCGCATCGCTGCCGGTATGACGATCCACCCCTTTTGAGAAAGTCTGACGTTCATTTTAACCTCGCTTTGTTATACTAATTACTCATAAAGTATAACACGGTTTGCCCTCTGCTGTTTCCAAAAATGCAGACCGCAGCATCGCCATAGATACGGCCATCAAAGCCCTTGGCTGCTGGCCCGATCCGCTCATCGGCGAGACGACGCCCGGCCTGGAGACGCACGACTGGGGGCTGATCAGCGTGGTGGACAGGGAGACCGGCGCCACGACCCGCGCCGGCGTCTTCGCTGGCGGCGACGTGACCGGGCCTGATCTGGCGGTCACGGCGATGGTGGCCGGTCGCAGAGTGGCCAAGGCGATAGATGAGTATTTGAAGGGCAAGTAAACCCCAAGACTTTCATAAAATGACCCGGCCCGGAGGTCGTGCCTCGGGGGCCGGGTCTTTTGTGTATTCGCCCGGGCGTGGGCTCCCTGCAGTTCAATTGCAGGGAACGACCCGAGCCGGAGCATGGCCGACCATTTTTCGCCGCGACCGCCGTCCTGAGCGAAGCGACTGAAAGGAGCACAGTCGAAGGACGGACGGCACTACTGGCAGCCAGCGAAAAGCGTGAGAGAGAACCAGCCGGAAACCCAGATTGTTGTTGAAGTTGTCGGGGATGTTCCTGTTGCGATAGGCGCAGCGGGCGTTGTTTCGATTGTTGTTCCACGAGCCGCCGCGCGCCACGCGCCTCTCTATCGGCCTGTCCCGTCTGAAAATGCCGCCTTTTGCCAGCCGCCGAGCAGACGCCCGATCTCGACCAGCATTTTGGCGGCATGTTCATACTGTCCGATGTTGAACAATTCCAGATCCTTGCAAAGCCGCGCCAGGTTGCGCAGTTTTGCCAGTTCGATGTCCGCCTCCTTGAGTGCCTCCCTGCGCTTTTCGCCCGCCGAAAGCCCGGCGGCAATGAGCGTCTCCTGAAAATCCAGCGCCAGCCGGAGCACGCGTTCGCCAACGCCAAAACGATGGATGCGCGGAAATTTCTGCGCCTGAGGCACCAGCCAGAGCAGCAGGTCGTACGTGCGGGAAAAGATGGGAGATTCCTTCACGGGAGGTCGAATCCATGCAGCATGGATTTTTGCAAGCCGTTTGTATCTCCCCACGCGGCGTGAGCCTTCCACGAGCGGACCGATTCCTCGACGCACTGGGCGGGGATTGCTCCAGCCACCCATTGCTGAAACAAATGCCGGAAGCGGCGCTGGAAGGCGATGCCGCGCCGCCTTTTCAGGCGGCGGTGCTCCGGGTAGATGCAAAAACCCAGG
>CAYZIQ010000160.1:0-5505 GCA_964478375.1 uncultured Chloroflexus sp.
GTCCACTGGAAAAGCGAGTCCATTCCGGCCAGAATCTTTGCCGGAATCAGCCGCTTGAGCAGCCCAACTCGAAAGTGGGATACGGTCAGGACCCTTTCGACCTCGAAACCGGCAGCTTTCAACCAATCCTGCACGGCTTTTGGGTGGAAATCGAAGTTGAGTTTCGCGAACTCGACCGGTTCCGGCGTGAAGGGGTTCCATTCCTGGTGGTGGAGGGCGTAGCGCAAGATGGCTTTGAGGTTGTGTTTGTTGGCGTATTCCAAAATGAAGGTTGCCCCTGGCTGAAGCACGTCCCTTACCTGGCGCAAGGCCTTGGGCGCATCGGCCATGTGGTGCAACGTGCGGATCATGGTCGCCGCGTCGAACAGACCATGCACGAAGGGCGGGCGGTAGACGTCTGCGGCAACGTAGATGTAACGGTCACTGTGCCCCAGCCGTGCCTGGGCCTGTTCCAGTTGGGTGCGCGAGTAGTCCAGCAATATAATCCGCTCGAACCCGGCGTAGCGCACCGTATTCCGCCCCGCCCCCGCGCCCAGTTCGAGCAGCAGTTTGCCCCTCTTGGGCAGCAGGCGCTTCAGTGCGATGGCCTCGCAGCGATCCTCGTATTCGCGCCCGCCAGCATCCCAGAACGAGGCCTGATAATTAGAATCGGTGTAGTCGCAGACGGGAGGTGTATTCACAGTGTTCAGTGGTCAGTAGCCAGTATTCAGTGGTCAGTTGTTGGGGTTGGCGACTACGTAATCGGCCTTGATTTCGCGGATGTGGTAAGGCGAGGGATTGCAGAATTGTTCGGCTTTGGCAATCATGCCTCCAAGCAGGCGGCCAATTTCAGTGTATCGTTGCAGCAACGTTTCAGCCTCCTGAGGAGTGAGATAACCACAATCTTGCGCGGTTTCGATCCAGTGTTGAGTTTCCTGCTGTTCGCCGTCGGCATCGGTGAGCTTGCTGGCAAAATGCTTTTCGTACTTGCGCTTGGCCCACGCCTCGGCGATCTGCGCGCCTACAGAGCGGGAGGAACGGCGGATCTGGTCAGTAAGAGAGAAGGTTTCTTCTTTGGGAAAGCGGGTGGTGAGTTTGAAAATCTCCCTTGAGGCTTGCCTGGCTTTTTGATAGACAACCAGATCTCGAAAGCTATTGGCATATTTCAACTCGCTCATTTTGCCTCCTCACTGAACACTGATTACTGAACACTGATTACTGAACACTGGCTACTGATCCAAGCCTCGCCCAATCCCCCGGTATCTGAATCCCATCGCCTTCATCTGCATCGGGTCGTAGATGTTGCGCCCGTCGAAGATGACCGGTTGCTTAAGCAGCCCTTTAATTTGCTCGAGGTCGAGCTGCTTGAACTCGTTCCATTCGGTGACGATGACCAGCGCGTCGCAACCTTTGGCCATCTCGTAGGGATCGTTGTACATTTTAACCGCTGGTAGGAAACCGCGCGCCACTTCCACCGCCACCGGATCAAAGGCGCGCACCGTCGCGCCGGCTTGCGTGAATCCTTCGACAATTTCAATCGAAGGAGCTTCGCGCATGTCATCCGTGTTGGGTTTGAAGGCCAGGCCGAGCAGGCCAATCGTCTTGCCCTTTAATCCTCCCACCATAGCTCCGACGTGTTCGACCACCTCCTTGCGGCGGTCGTAATTAATCTCCATGGCGGAATGCAGAATGCGCGGGTTAAGTCCCTTCTCCTCGGCCATGAATGCCAACGCCTTGACATCTTTTGGAAAACACGAACCACCCCAACCCAGACCAGCGTCCAACATGGCGGAGCCGATGCGCTTATCGTACCCCATACCGGCCGCCACCTCCTTCACGTCCGCGCCCAGGGCCTCGCAAATATCCGCCACCTCGTTGATGAACGAGATTTTGGTCGCCAGGAAGGCGTTGGAGGCGTATTTGATCATCTCAGCCGTGCGCAGGTCGGTGATGAGGATCGGGGCGCGCAGCGGCAGGTGTAGCTGAGCCACCTTTTCCGCCGCATCGCGGTGCAGTGAGCCGATCACCGTACGATGCGGGCTGATGAAGTCGCTGATGGCCGAGCCTTCGCGCAGGAACTCTGGGCAGGAGACGACTGCGAAATCCACCGGCTTGGGCTGGTGTTCCGTCACGATGTCGGCAACCCAGTCCCCGGTCCCGATCGGGACGGTGGACTTGTTGATGATGATCAGCGGCGCAGTCATGTTCTCGGCGATGGAGCGCGCCGCGGCCGCCACGTACTGCAAGTCCGCTTCGCCGTTGACCCCCGAAGGTGTGCCGACGGCGATGAAGGCAAATTCTGTATCCTTTAGTCCCTCGGCATAAGAGGTGGTGAAGGACAGTCGTCCAGCCTTGACGTTGCGCTTGACCAGTTCTTCCAGGCCAGGTTCATAGATGGGCATGAGGCCCTTCTTCAGACCCTCGATACGTTGCTCGTTGATGTCCAGGGCGATGACGCGGTTGCCCAAATCGGCGAAGCACGCGCCGGTTACCAGACCAACGTAACCAACGCCGATGACACAGATTTGTCTCATGGGATGACCTCGCTAATGTAAGTTGATGCCAAACCCCAACACTATACCCAAACTGCCCGATTTCGTCAAACCTTTATGCGCCTGAGATTGTGGTAGCCCGCAGGCTACCATTGTGGTATATTGCTTGTGGAGAACCCTCATGCGTCTGTTATTCGTCGCCGACGGCCGTTCGCCAATCACCCTAAGCTGGCTGCGCCACTGGATCGAGCGCGGGGATGATGTCTACCTGGTCTCGACCTTTCCCTGCGATCCGCCGCCCGGTCTGGCCTCCTTTCACGTCCTGGCGGTGGCATTCGGCGCCCTGGGCGGGGGACAGGCGAAGAGTTCCCGGACGGCGGGGATGGGCACCACGTGCACCTTGAAACAGGGATTGGTCGGACGCTTTCGCGGACTGCTGCGGCCTTTGCGCTACGTCCTCGGACCCGTGAGCCTGCTGCCCTACCGGGAGCGTTTCCGCGCCCTGGCAGCCATTCTCAGGCCGGACCTGATCCATGCGCTACGCATTCCCTTCGAGGGGATGCTGGCTGCCTCCGCTTCCAGCGAAGTGCCGCTGGTCGTCTCCATTTGGGGCAATGACCTCACCCTTCACGCCCACGGCTCTTTTTTGATGAAATGGCTCACCCGTCAGACGCTTAACCGGGCACAGGGCTTGATGGCTGACGCTCAACGTGACATCCGCCTGGGACGGGAATGGGGCTTTTCAGCTAGTAAGCCGACCCTGGTTGTTCCCGGGGCGGGTGGCCTCCGCTTCGAGGAGATGCGCCGCGCCGCTTTGGAAGCCGAGCCTCTGCCCGACTTGCCAGCAGATGCCCCACTGATCGTCAACCCGCGCGGCTCACGTCCGGGCAGCGTGCGCAACGACACCTTTTTCCGCGCCATTCCACGGATAGTGCAAAAAAAACCGCAGGCCTGCTTCGTCTGTCCATCGCTGGCCAGTGACCCGGAGGCTGAAAGCCAGGTTGCCTCACTGGGAATCAAGGCCAGCGTGCGCCTGTGGCCGCGCCTTTCGCAACCGCAGCTCTGGAGGCTTTTTCAGCGGGCGCAGCTCTTTGTCTCGCCCAGTGCCCACGATGGGACGCCCAACTCTTTGCTCGAGGCAATGGCTTGCGGATGTTTTCCGGTCGCTGGGGATATCGAGTCTCTGCGCGAATGGATCACGCCTGGCGTGAACGGCTTTTTGGTCAATCCCGCTGACCCGCAAGCCCTGGCGGAAGCTATCCTGACTGCGCTGGATGCTCCCGCTCTGCGCAGTCAGGCCGCCAGGCAGAATGCCCGCATCCTGTCCGAGCGCGCCGACCACTATCGCTGTATGGGAGAAGTGGAGAGGTTTTACGAGAGTGTGGTGCGGGGCGCGTGAAACGTAAAACGTAATGAGCGAGGGCTCACGTTTTATGGATTACGCCTCACTCATCACGTTTCACGCTTGAGCCTTGGGGGCGCGCAATGTATCCAATCTTTCCTGTAATTCGATGCGTTTGGTCGCTGCAGCCTGGCGAATTTCACTGACCAGGTTATCGGCGCGCTCGCGCAATCTGTTACGCAAGTCTGCACCGGATTCGGGGGCGAGTAGCAATGCAACGACTGCCCCGGCCAGGCTTCCCAAGAGCACGCCAATGAAGAAACTCAGTGTCCGTCGCATAAATTTACTCCTTCGGAAAGTTATGAGTGAAAAGTTCAAAACGTATTTTATCATCATAGAGCAAGAAAGAAAGATTGCCATTCTATCTATTTTGTGGAATAATAACGCTGCCGCGTGTATCACTGTCTCATCGTGAACACCACGGTGCAAAGCATATATCCTGTCTCGAGTGGCTGTCCGGCTGTGGGTAGGGGAATGAAAGGGGAAGAAGTTTCCCAGCCCAGAGTCCGGCCCGGCCCCTACCTTTCACGGAGGGTACCTTGTCCACACTTTCTCCTGCTTCTATTTCGACTTTTGAACGCAAAAAAGTCACCACGCTGACGCTGCGCCAAAAAAAGGAGCGCGGCGAGACGATTAGCATGTTGACGGCCTACGACTATCCCACCGCGCTGGCGATGGATCAGGCCGGCTTGGATGCCATTCTGGTTGGCGATTCGCTCGGCATGGTTGTACTGGGTTATCCCAATACGCTGCCCGTCAGCATGGATGAGATGCTACACCACTGCCGGGCGGTGGCGCGCGGGGCGAAGTCCGCGTTGCTGATCGGGGATATGCCTTTCATGTCCTACCAGGTTTCGGTGGAAGAGGCGCTGCGCAATGCCGGGCGATTCTTGCAGCAAGGCGGCATGGACGCGGTCAAGCTGGAAGGCGGGCGTGAGCGCCTGGAGGCCGTGCGCGCTATTGTCGGCGCGGGTATCCCGGTAATGGGACACCTCGGCCTGACGCCGCAATCGGTCAACCAACTGGGCGGCTTCCGGCCGCAGGGGCGTACGGCCGCGGCGGCCAAGCGTCTGCTGGAGGATGCCCTGCTGCTGGGGGAGGCTGGCTGCTTCAGCCTGGTGCTGGAATCGGTGCCGGCGCGGCTGGCAGAGCTGGTCAGCAAGCGGCTGAACATCCCCACTATCGGCATTGGAGCTGGGATCGGCTGTGACGGACAGGTGCTGGTCACGCACGACCTGCTTGGTCTGTTCGACCGCTTCACGCCCAAGTTCGTCAAGAAGTACGCTGATTTCCACGCTGAGATGAGGCGCGCTTTCCGCGAATTCATCACTGACGTGGAGGCCAAATCCTTCCCGGCGAAGGAGCACACTGTCGAAATGCCGGACGAAGAGTGGGAAGCGTTGTTGAAGGAGTTGGCATGAGGGTCACGTATCACGTGTCACGTTCCACGTATCATGTGTCTCGTAATGCGTGAAACGTAAAACGTAATGGTGAGTAAAATGGAGCCCATCCTCATCGTTGGCACCGGCGCGCTGGCCACGCTCTTCGCCGCCCGACTTTCGGCGGCTGGCGTGGGTGTGACCATGCTTGGCACCTGGCAAGCTGGCCTGGAGGCGCTCCGTGAGGAGGGGG
>CAYZIQ010000161.1:0-5447 GCA_964478375.1 uncultured Chloroflexus sp.
CGCGCAGCGCCTGCTCGTCAATCAAGGTTTCCCATTCACGCGGGTATTCCACCACCAGCCGGGCGATAGCACCTTCCAGTTCTTCTGGCGCTGGCAGGACAGCTCTCAACGCTTCGGTCACGTTCTCAGGCGATTTCAACTCGAGGCGGCGGTCAATGAAAGGGCGGACATTTTCCAGCTTGCGCCACTCGACCTCGGTCTTGCCGCGCTCCACCTCGGCGATCACGTAGAATTTATCGTCTGCGGCCTCACCGAAATCCACGCGCTCGATGGAGCCGGGATAGATGACCGGCGGATGGGCACTCTCGTTGAGATCCTGCGGCTTGTGGATGTGACCCAGTGCCACGTAATCCAGGCGCGCGTCTTTGACCAATGAGCCAGGCAGCACCAGGTCCGCGCCGAGCATAACGGTGCGTTCAGAGCCGTATGTCGCGCCCTGCACCGAGGCATGGGCAGTCAGGACGATCGGCAGGTCTGGATTGGCTTCGTTCAACCAGCCATGGACGAGATCCGTGATGCGTGTTTCGATGTTCGTAAAAATTTCGGATGGCTCGGCCGCGCTCATATTCGTTGTTGCCAGCAGGCCAGAGCGCGAAATCCACGGAATTGCAATGATCTGCACAGGCAGGCCAAGATCATCCGGCTTGAGGAATTGAGGCCTATCCAACACTCGCACGTACGAGATTTCGAGCGTCTCGAACTCCTGGATAGCATGGGCGCGGCCCAGGGCAGGGGAAAGATCATGGTTACCGATCAGGAGCAGGGTCGGGATGCCCGCCTTCGAGAGGCGAATGATACGTTTCCCCCACTCGCGCTGGAAAGTCGGGGCCGGAGTGCGGTCCTTGTAGGCGTCGCCGGCGAATAGCACCAGGTCTACTTTTTCGCTGATCGCCGCGTCCACGATGGTGTCCAGCGACCTGAGAAAGTCCAGCACGCGCAGCGGCAAGCCGGTTTCCGGATCGTGGCGGCCGTAATTGGCCATGTCAATGTGGGCATCGGCGAAATGTAATAGTTTCATATTCCTGGCTAACTCAAGGCTGAAGGCCAAGTTCTTGCAGCGCCTGGATGCTGGGGGCAAAGTTCGGGTGAATTTCCAGACTGGCGCGGTAATCCTTGATTGCAGACGGCGCGTCGCCGATCATGACCTCGGCACGGCCGCGCCAGTAGAGGCTCTCTTCCAGCACCGGTTCGCTAATCGTGTCGTTGAGGGTGGTATCTGCAAGCTGGATAACATCCTGATAACGACCGGTATAGTAGTATGCCCAATAGGGCCAGGTTTGGTACCACATGATCCGGTAAGGACGCAAATCCTCGGACAAGTTAGCGTACAGGCGAAAAGCTTGGTCGTAAGCTACCGCGGCGTCGAAGTATTCATAAAGCTGAACGTGGCTGGTGCCGACGTTGAACCAGGCAAAGAATTGCTGGTTGCCGGTCAGGGATTGGGCCTCTTGCTCCGCGACTTGTAATGCGTGTTTAACTGCCCAGGTCTCGTCTGCGTAGGGGCCGAGGGCAGCCAGCACGTCCGCTTCTCGTTCGCTGGGATAGGCGACTACAAACAGATAGTTGAACGAACGCCAGCCTTCCAGATATTCATCGTATTTGACCTGCCTGTCCTTGCCGGGCTGCAAGTAAGTATCTTGCGTGACGAAGATGCCTTGTGCGTCGTCGTAACCGGTGGTGAAGAGATAATGGCCGAGCCAGCTATACTTGCCGGTATAGTCATAAGTATAGTAGCCTTTTTCTGTTACGACTGGGAAGCCAGCCGCGATCAACCGCTTGAGCACCTCCAGGTCGCCGCCCATGCGGATGAGTGCGCTCATCCCGGGAACGTCCTCGTTTATGTAATCTCTGAACTCGTAAGGCATCACGTTTTTGTCTTTGTCGTTCGGTTTGACGGCGGGACCGATTACATCTCGATCGCCCTTCCAGCCCCAGAAAGTGAGCGCCATGGAGAAGTTGGCCGGTCCGCAGTAATTCCAACGATTGTGCTGATCCTCGTACTTGACGCCAGACAAGATAACATAGGTCGGAAGTGGTGTCGGTGTGACGGTCGGTGTGGCAGTGGGAAGATCCGAGGGCAGCGGCGTTGCCGTTGGTGTGGGCGTCTCCAAGGCGCGCAAAGTGGCGGTTACCATGCTGTCAACTTGCGACTGTTGAGTTGGCAGGAAGAGGGCCTGCTCCGGCGGGTTGAAATAATACTTGACCCGCGTGCGCAGATCGTCAATCCGCCAGGCCAGGCGGGAATGGACAGGGGGCAGATAATAGAGGCCGACGGCCAGGGCAAGAACAGCGGCAATACCGATAAGGATACGGAAACGTTTTTGCATGGGGGTGATTATAGAGCAGGAACCCGTTTCCTTCAAGGAAACGGGTTCCTGGGCGTTGGGCTTCTCTCGTAGGGGCAGGTCTCAAACCTGTCTTTACAGGAATGGCGCTTATGCCTCGCGGACTTCCCCGTCAATCACGTCCCCATCGCCCGGGGGTGGAGGCGTTTGCGGACCTCCGGCCCCGGGCTGGCCCTGCGGCCCGCTTCCAGGCGGCGTCTGCTGCCCTTGAGCGTACATCTGCTGACTGAGGGCGTAGAAGGCATTCTGCAATTCCTCGCTCAACTTCTTGATGCGGCTCAGGTCCTCGCCCTGGATAGCCTGTTTGAGTTCGCTGACCTTGCTCTCGATGTTCGAGCGGTCTTTGGCCGGGACTTTTTCACCCAGCTCGCGCAGCGCCTTCTCGGTCTGGTAGATCAAGCTGTCAGCGTTGTTGCGGGCTTCGATAAGTTCACGGCGCTTCTTGTCCTCGGCCTCGTAACGTCTGGCTTCTTCCACCTTGCGAGCAACTTCTTCCTTGCTCAGGTTGGTCGAAGCTGTTACAGTGATCTTCTGTTCCTTTCCGGTAGCCTTGTCCTTGGCCGTGACGTTCAAGATGCCGTTGGCGTCGATGTCGAAAGTGACCTCGATCTGCGGGATGCCGCGCGGCGCGGGTGGAATGCCATCCAGGCGGAAGCGGCCCAGGCTCATGTTGTCCCTCGCCATCGGGCGCTCGCCTTGCAGGATATGGATGTCTACGGCAGTCTGCCCATCCGCGGCGGTGGAATAGGTCTCGGTCTTACGCACCGGGATGGTAGTGTTGCGCTCGATCATAGTGGTCATCACTTCGCCCAGGGTTTCGACGCCCAGTGAAAGCGGCGTCACGTCGAGCAAGAGAATATCCTTGACCTCACCGCCCAGCACGCCGGCCTGGATGGCCGCGCCGACAGCCACGACCTCATCCGGGTTGACGCCTTTGTTCGGCTCTTTGCCATCCGTCAGCTTACGCACCAGTTCCTGAACCATCGGCATGCGCGTCGCCCCGCCGACCAGTACCACCTCGTTGAGATTAGCCGCTGCCAAGTTAGCGTCTTTCAGTGCAGCCTCGAACGGCCTGCGGCAGCGGTTGAGCAGGTCTTCGGTCATCTGCTCGAGCTTGGCGCGCGTTAGTTTGAGCTGTAGGTGCTTTGGTCCGCTTGCATCCGCAGTGATGTAGGGCAGGTTGATCTCGGTTTCCATCATCGTGGAAAGCTCAATCTTGGCTTTCTCGGCCGCTTCTCTCAAGCGTTGGAGCGCCTGACGATCCTGACGCAGGTCAATGCCTTGATCCTTCTTGAACTCGTCTGCCGCCCAGTTGACGACGCGCTGATCCCAGTCATCGCCACCCAGGTGGGTATCGCCATTGGTGGCTTTGACCTCGATGACACCTTCGCCGACATCCAGGATCGATACATCGAACGTTCCGCCGCCCAGGTCGAAAACCAGGATGGTTTCGTTCTTTTTCTTGTCCAGGCCGTAGGCCAGGGCCGAAGCGGTCGGCTCGTTGATGATGCGCTTCACGTCCAGGCCGGCGATGCGGCCAGCGTCTTTCGTAGCCTGGCGCTGGCTGTCGTTGAAATAGGCCGGTACGGTGATGACAGCCTCAGTCACAGTCTGGCTGAGATAGGCCTCGGCGTCCGACTTGAGTTTCGCCAGGATCATGGCGGAGATTTCCTGCGGGCTGTACTCGCGGTTGGTCACAGGAATCTTGACGCGGGCTTCATCCGAGGGGCCGCTTACCACCTGGTATGGTACCATCTTGCGCTCGGTTTCCACCTCTTCGTAGCGGCGGCCCATGAAGCGTTTGATGGAGTAGATCGTGTTTTCCGAGTTGATCACAGCCTGGCGCTTGGCAGTCTGCCCGACCATGCGTTCGTTGTTCTTGTTAAACGCCACTACTGACGGGCACAGCCGCCCGCCCTCCGCAGTGGTGATGACCGCCGCCTGGCCGCCTTCCATCACGGCGACCACGCTGTTGGTCGTTCCCAGGTCAATTCCGATAATTTTTCCCATAACAATGCTCCTGATTTTCAGTGTCATTGCGAGAAAGCCGCAGGCCGACGAAGCAATCCCCGCCCATATCAGAGGAAATTGTTGCGCCGCCCAACGGCGACTCGCAATGACACAAGCATACCCGATGGATGCAAGAAAAACGTTAACACTGCATCAAAAAAAGAGAAATGTATTTTCTCAACAAGAAGGGGGATGTGCAGACGGCGAAACCGCCCGCACATCCCCCACCCCCCAAGCTACTGAGATGATACAAGAAAGAGGCTCCCAAAATGCGAGATCTCGGAAGCCTCGAAGGGGTTTATTTCGAATTGTTTATGGCTCGCTAAAGGTCACCCAATCCCATTCCACGATGATGGGCAACACGTCAAAGGACGAAGTCCCAATACCCGCTTGACCGTCGCGGAAGGCGAACCTCTTCTCAGTAATCGTGCGGGCCTCCACGCCGTTGATATACAGCGCCAGCGTGTTTCCGTTGCAGATAGCTGTGTACTCATTAATATCCTTACCGGAGCGGATCGCCGTTGACCCTCCACTATAGAGTTCCTGATAATCCTTGGTTAATTCATCGTAGGCGAGAATCCAATACAGGCCATTATTTGCGATGTTGAATTCATACCAGCCATATTTTTCATCGTAGCGGCAGATCAGGCTGACATTGTTATTGTTGAAACCGCGGTTCTCGACGCGGGCGTCAAGGCGCACATTCGTGTATATGTAAGGGTCGTAAAGAAGATAAACCCACAAGTCCTCGCCCTCCAGGTCGAAGGTCAATATGCCATTCCCGCTTTCCAGGGTCATTTTATTCTCATTGCCTTTCATCAAGAAATATGACCAGTCTGGGATTGAACCTTCGAACTCCTCAGTGAAGTAGGCCGGTGCCTCGGCGGGAGCCTCGGTCGGGGCCTCGGTTGGAGCCTCGGTAGGCTGAATCTGGACAGGCGGCGGCTGGGTCGGCTGGACCTGGATAGGCGGTGGCTGAGTGGGTGTCATTGTTGGGGTAGTGCCGCACGCCAAGCCGACCAATAAGATCACCGCGGTCAACGCCAGAAATGGAAGAAATATGCGAGTTTTCATGGGATTCTCCTCTCTTTC
>CAYZIQ010000162.1:0-5328 GCA_964478375.1 uncultured Chloroflexus sp.
TGCGGTAAAATAGAACTATCGTTCTCTTTTTGATTCTCTCGAGAAAACAAATCATGGATTTCAAACTTCACGCTCCTTTCCAGCCCACTGGCGACCAGCCCGAGGCCATCCGTCAGTTGGCGGACGGCATCCAGCGCGGACTTAAGCACCAGGTCCTGCTCGGTGCGACTGGCACGGGCAAGACGTATACTATTGCCTCGGTCATCCAGCAAGTGCAGAAGCCGGCACTCGTCATGGCGCACAACAAAACCCTGGCGGCGCAACTGTACGCCGAGTTCCGTGAGTTCTTCCCGGAGAATGCCGTCGAGTACTTCGTCTCCTATTACGATTATTACCAGCCGGAGGCTTACGTTCCCCGCCACGACCTGTACATCGAGAAGGAGACCGAGATCAACGAGGAGATCGAACGCCTGCGCCTGGCGGCCACTACCGCGCTGATGTCGCGGCGGGACGTGATCATCGTGGCCTCGGTCTCGTGCATCTACGGTTTGGGTTCGCCCGAAGAATATGGCAAGGGCGTGGTGAACCTAAAGGTGGGGGAGATATACCGGCGTAACGCGCTCATCCGCCAACTGGTGGATGGGCAGTACCAGCGCAATGACTTGGAGCTGCGCCCCGGGACCTTTCGCGTGCGTGGCGACACCCTGGAAATCATCCCGGCCTACGAGGACAAGCGCGGTTATCGCATCACTTTCTTTGGCGACGAGGTGGAGCGCTTGATGGAGTTCAGCCCGCTGACCGGCGAGATTCTATCCGAGCCTGACCACGCTGACATCTACCCGGCCAAGCATTATCTGGCGGATGAAGACCGGCTCAAGCTATCCATTGCCAATATCGAAAAGGAATTGGATGAGCGCATCGCTTTCTTCAAATCGGAGGGGAAACTGCTCGAGGCTCAGCGCATCGAACAGCGCACGCGTTACGACCTGGAAATGCTCAAGGAAGTGGGCTACTGCTCCGGTATCGAGAACTACTCGCGCCAACTCGACCAGCGCGCGCCCGGCACGCATCCCTGGACGCTGATTGACTTTCTGCCCAGCGATTATCTGCTCGTGCTGGATGAATCGCACATGACTGTGCCGCAGATCCGCGGCATGTACAACGGCGACCGCAACCGCAAGGAGACACTGGTCGAGTATGGCTTCCGTCTACCCTCGGCGCTGGATAACCGTCCACTCAAGTTCCCCGAGTTCGAGCAGGTGATGGGCAGCACGATCTATACCTCGGCCACGCCGGGGCCGTACGAACTGGGGCGCGCCGACCAAGTGGTCGAGCAGATCATCCGCCCGACGGGATTGGTGGACCCCGAGGTGGAAGTCCGCCCGGTCAAAGGCCAGGTGGATGACCTGGTCAAGGAGATCAGGTCACGGGTCGAGGCGGGGCAGCGGGTTTTGGTTACTACACTTACGAAACGCATGGCCGAAGACCTGGCCGATTACCTGATGGAACTGGGCGTCAAAGTCCATTATCTGCATTCGGAGGTAGAGACGCTGGAACGGGTGGGCATCCTGCGCGACCTGCGCCTGGGCGTGTTCGATGTGGTGGTGGGCATCAACCTGTTGCGCGAGGGCCTTGACCTGCCGGAGGTCTCACTGGTGGCGATTCTGGACGCGGACAAGGAGGGCTTCTTGCGCTCGGACACAGCCCTCATCCAGACTACCGGACGCGCCGCCCGTCACGTGAACGGACGGGTGATCATGTACGCCGACCGCGTCACCGACTCGATGAAGCGCGCCATTGACGAGACCAACCGGCGGAGGGCCAAGCAGGTCAAGTTCAACCAGGAGCACGGCATCACGCCGGTCAGCATCCACAAGGCGATCCGCGACCTGACCGATTCGCTCTCCATCAAAGCGGTGGCCGAGATGAGGGGCGAGTACAAGACCCGACGCGGCGAGGCGGCCACCTCCCGCAACGAGTTGCAGCGCGTCATTGCCGGATTGGAAAAAGAAATGAAAGAGGCGGCGAAGAATCTAGAATTCGAGAAGGCTGCTGCCCTGCGAGATGAGATGTACGAGTTGAAGGCAATCCTGGCGGATGACGAGAGTCTGAAGCCATGGGAGAAGTTGAAGCTGTTGGCGGGGGAGGAGTAGCAAAGCTCGCAGAGTTCCTAGTGCCTAAACGCAACCTCCCGGAGTTCTTAAAAGCTCCGGGAGGTTCTGTCATATCCTGCCTATTCTTTCTATGAATTGACGCGGCGAAAGGATGGCAACTTTCCCTATTTTCTTCAATTCGAGCAAATGCTTGTTCCCGCTCACGATGCAATCTGCATTCCCGGCCGCTGCCGTGGCGATCACCCAGTCATCGGCCGGGTGGCGGCAGATAGCAGGGATACTCTCAGGCAGGTCAACCAGTTCGCTCAGCGCGGCGACGAGGGCCACAAAGCGCAGGCGGGTTTCAGGATCGTAGTAGCGTTGGAGTTTTGGATATTGCAGGACGCGTTCCAACTCTTCCAGCAATACCGGCGAAGTGAAGGCCTCGAAATCGCCGTGCACCAGGTGAATGTCAACCACATCGGCAATTGGCGGGTGGCGGGAAATGAGATAACTGACCCAGAAATTGGTGTCCAGCACGACGCGCATCATCCGCCCCGCGTTTTATCCACCGCCTCATTGACCAGGTATTCGGCCTGTTCTTCCGATAGCGCGGCGCGCGCAGTGACCCCCTCGGCAATGCGTTGTAATTCCGCCAACCAGAAAGCGCGCTTCTCTTTCGCGGCGCGCCAGGCCAGGAACTCGTCGTAGTCTTCATAGGGTATGAGCACGGCTTGCGGGGTGGTGTAATTCTGGATGATCACCGCCTCTTTCTTGGAGCGGACGCGGTCGAGGATTTCGCGCGAGCGCCGCCTTAGGTCGGTGGATTGAATAGCTTGGAGCATGATTTTCTCCTTAAAGTAGCACAAGATATACCAAATCTTGTGCTATTATAACACTTCTCTCCGGGAAAGCGGTTTCTTTTGTCCAAAACCTTTTCGCAGCCTTTCCCCTTCCTTCACAATCCCTTTACATTCGTGCGCTATCCTTGGGGCAGTCATCAGGAGCAATCCTGAAATTCAACCAAGGAGTATTGTCATGAAGAAAACCCTTTTGATTGCCCTCGTGCTGGCGGCCGTGGCTGGATTGGCCGTGGCGGGCATCGCCTATGCCCAGGGGCCGCAGCCCATCACCCCCGGCCTGGGAGTTGGGCCGATGATGGCCCAGGGTCAAGAAGGTCCGCTGCACGTTTATATGCTCAGCGCGATGGCGGATGCGCTCGGCATCCCGGTCGCTGACCTGGAAACGCGTCTGGCAAACGGCGAGACCCTCTACCAGATCGCCCTGGCGCAGGGCATTGCTGCGGAAGACATCCCGGCACTGATGCAGACGATCCGCAGCCAGGCCATTGCCGTTGCCCTCGCGGACGGCGTCATCACCCAAGCGCAGGCGGATTGGATGCTGGCGCACGCTTTTGGGCAAGCTGGGTACGGCCTGGGGATGGGAGTGGGCCAGGGCCCCTGCGGCGGGACGGGCGTACCGGTTGGGACGGGCATGCAGCGCGGCCGACACTGGGCGCGCCCGTGAAACGTAACTCGTAAAATGTAATTTACAGGCAGGAACCCGTTTTCTCGAAGAAAACGGGTTCCTGGATTTATGCCAATGGTATCAAAAGCAGCGGGGTCTTCACTCGCCGCGCCACATTCGGCGCGACGCTGCGCGCCCAGAAAGCGGCCGTCCCTGCTTTGCGGTGTGTACTGAGGATCATCAGGTCAGCCCCAACCCGTTCGGCCACTTCGCTGATGGTCGCAGCCGGATCGCCGCGCGCGATCTCGGCCTGCGCCTCGAGGCCAGATTGGGTCAATTCGTCCAGATGTTCTTGTAGGTGCTCTTTGGCATTTTCCTCTTTCATGTCCAGATAGGCTGTGGCAGTGGCCGGCAGAAGCGTCCCGGCGGCTGCTTTTCCGTTCGAGAGCGTGCCGAGGGTCGGGATGACCGTCAGCAGGTAGAGCGCGGCCTGGTATGCTTTGGCGAGCGGCTTTGAAAGGGACAGGCTTTCGTCGTGGATGGATTCGTCGTCCAGCGGGAGGAAAATCTTCCGGATTTGGAATGTCGGTGCTTGTGCCGTTGTTGGCTTTATCAAGAGAACGGGTACCTCGCTCTGGCCGATCACCTGCTGGGCGATATTGCCGAACAGGTAGTCGCGCATCCCGCTGTGCCCGTGGGAGCACATGACGATCAGGTCCGGGTTGAGTTCTTCAGCGTGTTGGACGATACTGGCGGCGACGTTCTCGACCTCGGCCGTGTGGACATGCCATTCGACCTTTACCTCTTTGGGAAAGGCGGTCTGCGCGATGGCGCGCAAGTAATCCTCGGCCTCATCCGCTTTCGTCAGGTGACGATCCTTGTGTACTTCTTCCGGCGCGCCTTTCTCGATGAGGTGCAGCAGCGTCACAGATGCGCCGAGGGTTTGGGCGAGCGAGGCGGCCGGCGGCAGCGCGGCTTCTGCCAGCTTCGATCCATCCAGAGGAACGAAGATGTGGGTGAACATAGGCTAACTCCTGGTAAAAACCTGAACCAACAGGTAAACGTTTAAGCTGAGGATCAATGCAGCCACGATGCTCGCCAGCACGGTCGTGATGCGCTTATTGACCAAAACGCCCATGAGGTCACGCCGCCGCGTGAACAGTATCAACGGGATGATGGCGAACGGCAGTCCGAAGCTGAGCACCACCTGGCTGAGTACCAGTGTGCGAGTTGGTTCGAAGCCAACTGCAATGACGATTAACGAAGGCACCATCGTCACCAAGCGGCGCAGCCAGGGCGGGATGTGGCGGTGCAGGAAACCCTGCATGATGACCTGTCCCGCCATCGTGCCCACGGACGAGGATGACAGGCCAGACGCCAGTAGTGAGATGGCGAAAACCCAGGAAGCCGCGCTGCCTAATAGCGGCTCGAGCGTGCGGTGGGCTTCCTCGATGGTCGCAATGGATGTCAAGCCGTGTTGGAAGAAAGTGGAGGCGGCCATGATGAGCATGGCAGCGTTGACCGAGCTGGCCACGCCCATCGCAATCGCCACGTCAATCAGTTCGAAGCGGAACAGGCGTCTTTGTTGCTCCGGTTTTTTGGTTACGATGCGATCCTGGGTCAGTGCCGAATGCAGGAAGATGGCATGGGGCATGACCGTGGCACCCAGGATGCCGGTGGCAAGCAAAACGCTTTCCGAGCCAGAGAAATGGGGGACAAAGGTGTGATAGGCCACCACTCCCCAATTTGGGTGGACTAAGAAGGTTTCGACAACGTAACTGCCAGCCACCACCGCCAAAAGCGCGGTGATGACGGCCTCGATGGGCCG
>CAYZIQ010000163.1:0-5325 GCA_964478375.1 uncultured Chloroflexus sp.
CTCACGCTCCTGCCTGACGATCTCCATCAGACGACCGTATGAAACCAGTCCGGTCGAGGTCTGGACGATGATCCGCCCCAGGTTGCGCATCGGCCAGATCAGCCAGACCACCAGCCCAACGTAGGCCGGGTACGTGCCTACCGTGATCTCGCCGTGGATGGCGAGGATGGCAGCGTAGACGAATCCGCCGAGCATCTGGAAACCGCAGGCGATGTCCGAGAGCGGCCAGAAGAGCGAGTGCATCTTGAGGAACGCCTTGCCGCGCAGGAACTTCTCCCAGTTATTTTTCTCGAACTTGGCTTTTTCGTATTCCTGGCGGGCAAAAGCCTTGACCACGCGCACGCCGGTCAGGTTCTCCTGCAATGTCGTCGAGAGCATCGCTTCCTGCTCCTGGTATTTCTCGTAAGCCGTGGTCACTTTCTTGAAGAACCACAGCGAGACAACAAGGATGAGTGGGATGACGACGATCGAGGCCAGCGCCAGTTTCCACGACAAATCCCAGATGGCGAGGAAGTTGATGATAAACAGGAAGACGATACGCCCGATGCCGATGGCCTGTTCGTTGAAGAAGCTGCGTACCGAATCGACGTCCGAGGTGACGCGCTCGATCAAGTCGCCGGTCGGCGTTTTACTGTGGTAGGCGAGACTCAACCGCTGGATGTGGTCGAAGAGGAAGTTGCGCAGGCGGCGGGTGATGCCCTCGGCGCTGTAGGCCGCCAAACGTCCCGAAAAGTAAGAGAAACCACCTTCGAGCAGCGCCAGCCCGACGAATCCGAGCGCGATGACGATCAGCGTGCGCTCCAGCGTCCCGGCGAAGGGTGCTGCGTCGCCGAGGATGGTATCGGCGAAGTTGCGTAGCAGCAGGTAGGTAAACATCTTCGCCGTGGCCGAAACTGCCAGCGAGAGGTTCGCCGCCGCGTACGCCAGCCGGTAATCCGACATCATCCGCCACAGGCCAACCAGTTTCTTCGTGGTCAGCGCTTGGCGGAAGTCAAAGTATGTTGAGGTGGATGCGATAGGTGCCATAATATTCCTTGCTTTGGACTGCAACAGCTTGCTGTCGCAAGCGCAGAAGCGAACTTCTGGGTTCGATAACGAAAACAAAAAGCCACGGCGTTTGAGGCGCCGTGGCTATGAAACGCACGCGATCTGACCTTTAGCGGTCAACAGGCGCACTCCGAGGAAGGTTAAAAGCGAAACCACCCTTAGCGACAGTGAAGATGCTGTAAACCATGAGCGCGCCTCCTTTCCTTAGAATTTCTTGGAGCGGGTAGAGTTTATCATTGACCCCCGATTCGTGTCAAGCGCGACTTAACCATTCTCGAATATCTCGTGATACCCCTTGTCCAACTCATCATCGCTGAGATGGGCATATCGCTGCGTGACCTGGATGCTGGCATGCCGCGCCAATTCTTGCGCCAGCTTGAGATTACCGGAAGCCCGCAGCACCGTAGTGACAAAATAATGCCGGAACGAGTGTGGGGTGATATGACCTTCTGCTTCGTCTCCCAGCGCCTGGCGGACCCTTTCGCTGACAATATTCCGCCCTGTCGTGGTCGTCATCGGCTTGACCTTCCTGCCAGCGCCCTTGTCGTGACGTGCAAAGAGGGGCAGGGAAGGGAGGGGGCGTCCACTCGCGCCATCGAGAGCAGCGCGCAGAGCAAGATAATCCTTCAAAGCGCGCATGGCGCGGCTGGAAAAGCGAACAACAGCTTGCCTGTCGCCTTTGCCGATGATGAGTGCGCGGCCCTCGTTCCAGTCAATGTCGCCGCGCCGCAAGTTGCAGGCCTCGTGGACGCGCAATCCCGTGTCGGCTAAAGTTATAAGGAAAGCCCGATCCCGCATTGCGCGTAGCTGTTCGTTTTCGCGTCGAGCAGAGCCATGCGACATCGAAACAGGGATGTCAGACAACTCAATTGTTATATTATTCACAAATGAAAGGACTTGTTCGATATCTTCGCGGGGGAACTGGGGCATGCGTTGCCCTGACCGGCGGGTACGCTTCTTGATGAACTGCTCCAGTCGTGGCAAGTTGACTTCAGCCAGCTTTTCCGCAGCCAAGTATTCATAGAACCCTTTGACAGCCTGCGTATAGAGCCGCTCGGTGGAGGAGGAGAAAATCTTCAGGTAGGCGAGCATCCAGGCTACGCCGTCTTCGGTTAGTTGGGTAGCAGGGGATTCCGGCTCGATCCAGTGCTCTTTCAACACGCGCATAAAAGCGCACAGAGCGTTGGCGTAGGCGCGGGCAGTATTTTCACTGCGAGCGTCTTGAACGGTTTTCAGGTAACCCTGGATGGCGTCTGCAAGCGTGGGGTTGGCGTTGGGAATATCCATTGGGATCAGTATGTTTATGATAATTATACTTATCGAAAGCATAAACATTTTACAACCAAATCCTATCATTGTCAATGTCCCCCTCTCGCCAGTTCGCAGGTGGCTGTACCATCTGTATCGCTATCTTCTCTTCCACACCCTGAACGAAACCTTTACCACCCGTGGCTGGCAGAGTGAATTACCTCATACGCGCTTAAAGCCTGGTGAAGGCATCATCGGACACACCTTTGCCACGAATGACGTTTACGTCACTGTTGATTATCACACTGACCCCCATCTATACACCGAGAATCGGAGCCAGGTCCCGGCCGGCTGGGGAGGCAATGGCACCGGCTACCCACGCAGGCTGGCAGGGGAAACGATTCCGCTGGCGGCACGTATCTTTGCCGTGGTAGATGTGTACGACGCGCTGACCTCCGACCGTCCCTACCGGCCCGCATGGTCAAAGGCGAAAGCCCTGGAGTACATCCGCGAGCAATCCGGCAAGTATTTCGATCCGCGTGTAGTGGAAGCTTTTTTGCAAATGCAAAGGTCGGCTGGGATTCTTGCAAAGCATTCCTAAAGAGACGTCACACCAATGACGACCCTGTTCTCTTCGGAGGAACGGTCGTCATACACTGGCAAGTCGCCTTACATCGTCAATTCGATGCTCTTACCCGACCAGATGACCGTTTCAACCGAGCCGCTTTCGCCAAGAAGTAGCGGCAGGAGACGAAACAGGTTTTCACGCTCCCCGCTGGTGAAAAAACGCAGGGATGAACCCATTCCCTTCAAGGGAACGGGTTCATCCTTTTTATACAACAGACGACCGACCTGCCGCGCCACCGCCGGCGCCGGGTCTATCACCCGTACATCCGGCCCGACGATCTGCTGAATCAAGGGGATGACGAAAGGATAATGCGTGCAGCCCAGCACGATGGTATCAATGCCTTTGCCGATCATCGGCCGGAGCGCGTTTTCGAGGATCGCTCTTGTTTCAGGAGCATCCAGGTTTCCAGCTTCGATCTGCCCAACCAACCCCGGGCAGGTATCTTGCAATAACGTCACCCCGTTGGCAAAGCGCTCGACCACCGAGGCATAAAGTGCACCTTGAAAAGTCGCCGGGGTCGCCAGCACGCCGACCACGCCGGTCTGTGTATGCTCGGCGGCCGGTTTGACGGCTGGCTCCATGCCGACAAAAGGCACATCTGGAAAAGCCTGCCTCAGGTAATGCAATGCCGCTGCCGAAGCCGTGTTGCAAGCCACAACGATCAACTTCGCACCAAGGCTCAATAAGAAGCGTGTAATCCCCGCCGAAAAAGTCCGTACCTCGTTCAGTGAACGCGGACCGTAAGGCACATGTCCTTGATCAGCAAAATAGAGCACGGACTCGGCCGGCATCTGCTTGCGGATGGCGCGCAACACGGAGAGGCCCCCTACCCCAGAATCGAAAACGCCAATGGGTGAAGCAATACTGCGCGTCATATTGCTATCGTAACGGGTACTGCTTAATTCGCAAAGCGTAAAACGTAAAGGGTGTCTTACGTTTTACGGCAAGCCTCCACAAACGCCTCAAATAACCGCCGTGCCGCGGGTTGTTCCATTAACCACTCCGGATGCCACTGCACCGCCATCCCAAAGGGATGGCCGGGAAGTTCGACGGCTTCCACCAGCCCATCCGGCGCAAAGGCAGCCGGCTTCAGCCCCGCAGCCAGCTCTTTCGCACCTTGGTGATGCAAACTGTTGACTCCCAAGGCTGTTTCACCGACGATCTCCGCCAGGCGCGTATCCCCGTCTACCCTCACCTTGTGAGCGAGAAACTGCCGCTGCGTGCCAGAATCGTAATCGTGCTTGATCGCGCCGGGCATCTGGTCCGCGAGGTCAGCATATAACGTCCCACCCAGAGCCACGTTCACTACCTGAAAGCCGCGGCAGATGCCGAGGAAGGGTTTGCCATCATTAGCAACAGCCTGAAACAAGGCCAATTCCAGGGTATCGCGCGCCGGGTCCACGTTGGTGAGGCGCGGGTGCGGTTCCCCGCCGAAGGCCTCGGTAGCAATGTCGCCTCCCCCGGTAAAAAGGATGCCATCCAACCGTTCCAGCAGGGTGCGGCGCATTTCCGCCGTTAGCCCGGAGGGGATCAATATCGGCGTCCCGCCCGCCTCGCCCACCGCCAGAATGTATTTGTGCATCAGCGCGGCGATAGGGAAGCCATACAGGTTTTTATCGTTGTAAGTTGTAAGACCAATCAACGGAGGTGGCATACCTGCTCCTGAAAAGAATTAACCGCCTGACAGTCTCGGGGAATTGGACGCGGATGAACGCGGATCCTCTTGTCATAAACGGCAAAAAGTTCTTTTCCGCGCTTGTCGGCGCTCGTCCGCGTCCCATTCTTGAAAGAGAAAAGGGCGCAGCAACGAAGAATTCGTTATCACGAATTCGTTGTCCCTGCACCCTTTAATTGTAAGCCAAAACGGTAGACTACTCGAATTTCTGCTTCAAGTGGGCTTTCTTACCCGTGCGCTCACGCAAGAAGTACAGTTGCGCCCGTCGGACGTGGGTGTGGCGCTCGACCACAACCTTATCAACGCGCGGCGAGTGAAGCAAGAAAGTGCGCTCGACACCGATGCCATTGCTGGCCGTGCGGCGGACCGTGAAATTGGCGTTGTTGCCGCCCTTGCGCAAGCGGATCACTGTCCCCTTGAACTCCTGGATACGCTCGCGGTCGCCTTCTTTGATGCGGACGTGCACGCTAACGCTATCACCCGGATAAAGATCAGGGATGTTCGGATTCTTGGTCGTATTGAAATTCGTATCGAGGTTGATCATCATTGCATTCCTTACGTGTTTCGGCTGCCTCTCGGCGCGGGGCGAGATTATATCATGGTCAACAGGATATGAAAAGGCCAGATTCGGAGTATAATCTCGACCGTCCCGCCCCCGTAGCTCAATGGACAGAGTAATGGACTTCGAATCCAGTGGTTGCGAGTTCGAGCCTCGCCGGGGGCGCTG
>CAYZIQ010000164.1:0-4092 GCA_964478375.1 uncultured Chloroflexus sp.
ATTTTGATGCCAAGGGATTGCAGCTTGTCCGCTTTTTCCTGGATCAGCCGCGCCAGTTCTTCTTGCTGACGAGTAATCTCATCACAGTTTTTCTCGAGCAGTTGCAATGCTTGCGGCGGCGGCGGGACCTCATCGAGACCGGCGAAACCAAGCGGATCGTACCACGCGTCGCGCGGCGAGCCATCTCGGTTATACATAGGCCCGGCTGGGGCGTTCTCACCGGAAATTGGGTCGCGGGCAAGTAACCCCCACAACCCCCGATAGCAGCTCACCCAAGGAGTAGTTTCATCTACCAAGATGGGAGACCAGACCTGGTGTCTTCCAGGCCCGATGCCGAGTCCGTCCCCCCGCGCAAAATCCACAAAGGGGATGCGGAACGGATTCCCGGCCGGCTGGTCGAGAGTCTCCGTCCAAAACTTATTCCAAACTCTCGTCAATCCCGAAAACCAGTCTGGCAGCGGCAGGCTGATTTCCGCCTGGTATTCGCCGCGGCGGAAGTAGGAGGCGTGCGAACCGGCTCCGGCGTAGATGACCGGATGCCCACCCTCCAGGTCAAGCTCGCTTCTATCGTCCCAACGACGGCGCAAGTTGTCGCCCTTGTAATCGTGCGAAGCGTAAGCCACCCACTCTGGGACAAGCTGTCCGCCATCCTCATACAGGTAGATGGTGATCATCTCCCAATCTGATTCATGATCGTTGACGCCCTGAAAGCCGGAACGCCAGTTGTTGTAGCAGAAAAAGAACCAGTACTGGAGCGCGATCCAGCCATTTTGCCGGGCGACGCGGCCGTAGTAGACGTATTTTTTGTCCTCTTTTAGCATCTCGTGGTAGGCAAGTTCAGCCGCGGCTGCGGTTGCGGCGGAGACTTTGCCGCGCAATAGGAATGAAAGAGAGAACAAACCATCCACCAAGCGAGGCAAGAAGCCGCCACGTGCCAGACGACCTACCCCTGCATAGAAATAATTTCGGAGCTTGCGCCGCAGACGGGATTGATCCGCCAGTGCCTGGGCAGCCTCAGAAAGGCTGAGCAGTTCGATGAAACGCAAGAACTGAACCGTGCCGAAAACGGCCGGGCGAGGCTCGACCAGTTTTTCCAGTGTAAGTTCGCCCTGTTTGACCAGGAGTTCTTCGCGCCCATCAGGATAGTGTGCCCAGAGGCTGCATTCGCGGACATAGTGCTCAACGTCTATTGGATAGAATTGCTCACCCTTGGTGAAGAGCACAACCGGCTCGAACTGACGTAGCAGCTCCAAGTCAGAAGCCGCGACAGGAGCAGTAAGACGATCAGAGGATTGACTCACCCTCATCCTTCCTTATTTTGAAGATCCGCTGAACATCGGCCTGGTTGAGTGCAAAAGCGAGGATCGTGTCGGACGCCATCACCCCATAGTTGGGCTGTCCATAGAAGTAACCCACGAGGGAGATGAGCAGCGAGACACCCGTCCATGCCATTAGGATCACCCAACTCCAACGATGGATGCGCAGGAAACCGCTCAAAACCACGATGCCAGCCACCGATAGCATAAAATATGTGGCGCTGGATAGAATTGCGTTGCCCAATGCCGTCAACGCTCCACCCGAAAAGAGCGGCCCGGAGATCCCGTTTACGAATACCTGCTGCTGGATCAAAGGCTCAGCGAACTGGTAAAGGTGGATTACGAAAAGCACCGCGATTGACGCGGCAATGACAGTGACAGCAATCGGTCTCTCTTTTCTATTGCTCTTTTTCCTTTTCGTCATTGTCCACCAGCCGCCATATCTGAAGAAACGAGAATAAAGGATGGTGAAGATAGGAATCCACTTCTTGCTTGGATTATACAACAACAAGGTTAGTGCTTTTGGTAGCGGATCCAAAATATGCAATGGTAGGATTATGACATACCCCGTTCTCAAACAAGTCTTCGAATGCGGTTCATGTTCCGCCATGGGCGGTTCAGGTGTTACAATCGGAAGTTGCATGCACCTTCAACCTTTTGGGTAAACTGTAGACCGACCGGAAGGTCAGCATTGCTCGGCGGAAATGTCAAAATACAACAACCGTGCAAGTTATGAAGGAGAGCCATGTCGTATACAACTATTTTGACCGAAACCCGTGAGCGCGTCGGTTTGATCACCCTCAACCGCCCGCAAGCGATGAACGCTCTGAATCGAACACTTTTGAGCGAGTTGGCATCGGCGCTCACAGCCTTCGACGCCGACGAGGCCGTCGGCGCGGTGGTCATCACCGGCAACGAACGCGCCTTCGCCGCTGGCGCGGACATCAAAGAGATGGCCGAAGCCGGCGCGGTCGAGATGCTGACGGGCAGCTTCGTCGAGCTGTTCGACGGCATCCGCAAGGTCAGGAAGCCAGTCATTGCGGCGGTTTCCGGTTATGCCCTGGGCGGCGGCTGCGAACTGGCCATGTCCTGCGACATGATCGTCGCCTCCGAGACGGCCAGATTCGGCCAGCCGGAGGTGACCATTGGTGTCATCCCCGGCGCGGGGGGCACCCAGCGGCTGACGCGCGCGGTCGGCAAAGCGCTGGCGATGGAAATGGTGCTGAACAACCGGATGCTCACGGCGGCCGAGGCCTTGCAGTATGGGTTGGTCAACCGCGTTGTGCCCACAGAACGCCTTCTGGAGGAGGCGCTGGCGCTGGCAACCGAGGTGGCTGGCCGCGCCCCATTAGCCGTGCGATTGGGTAAGGAGGCTATCAACAAGGCTTTCGAGTTGTCCCTGGCCGAGGGGCTGGAAGCTGAACGGCGGGCATTCTACATGCTGTTCGCCAGCGAAGACCAGAAGGAGGGCATGAAGGCATTTGTCGAGAAACGTAAAGCGAATTGGAAGGGGAAATAACCTTAGCTAATCGCAAGCCGGTGTGGAAACCGGCTCTACGACATGACTGTAAAATTACAGGATTTACTTATCGCTTTTCATTCATTGACGCTGGATTCCAAACCGGTCATTGCTCACGCGTCACTGTCAGCATTTGGGCAGATTCAAGGCGGCGCGGAGACGGTGGTCAGCGCGCTGCTGGCGGTCTTCGATTCGGTGGTCATGCCAACGTTTACTTATAAGACCATGCTCACGCCGCTGACCGGGCCGGAAGCTAACGCCATTAACTACGGCGCCGGCACGGACGCCAATCGTATGGCCGAATTCTTCGATCCACAGATGCCCGCCGACCCACTGATGGGCATCGTTGCAGAGACGCTGCGCAAGCGCCCATGCGCCAGCCGTTCGGCGCATCCCATCCTGTCCTTTGTGGGCGTCAACGCCGAAGTCGCCCTCGCCGCGCAGAACCTCGCCGATCCGCTGGCTCCCATTGGCGTGCTGGCGAGACAGGGCGGCTGTGTGCTATTGCTAGGCGTGAATCACTCCGTCAACAGCAGCATCCATTACGCCGAGAAGCTGGCCGGGAGGAAGCAGTTCGTCCGCTGGGCGTTGACCGCACAGGGCGTGCGCGAGTGTCCCGGCTTTCCTGGCTGTTCGGCGGGATTCCAGTCCATTGCGCCAGCGGTGGAACGAGGTACGCGGCGCGCTCGAATCGGGAGCGCGGTCGTGCTGGGCGTGCCGCTCGAAATGCTGATCAAGGCTGTCATCGAGCGCATAAAAAACGACCCGCTGGCGCTATTGTGCCAACAGGCCGATTGTGCGAGATGTACTGAAATCCGCATCCACCATACAGCGGGATAATTTGGCCTCTTGACGTACTGCTGAAATCCCGTACAGCATTCCTCTATAGAATGGAGTAGACTGTTGACCCTGCATATCACCTATACTCAGGCTCGCGCCGGGTTCGCAAAGTTGCTGGACAAAGTCACCCGCGACCGCGAAGTGGTCATTATCCAGCGCCGCGGCGCAGAGGATGTGGCCCTCATCTCGGCTGCGGAACTCTCCAGTCTGACCGAAACGGCTTACCTGCTGCGCTCCCCCAAAAACGCCGAGCGCTTGCTAACTGCGTTAGGCCGCGCCCTGAAGAGCGAAGGCCAGCCCCTTACCGTAGATGAATTACGGTGTGAGGTAGGATTTGTGTCCGAAGAAGCGTGAGGCCGTTTTCCAACCAAAATTTCTGGAAGATTTACGTTACTGAGTGGAGACCTGCCACAAACT
>CAYZIQ010000164.1:4192-5296 GCA_964478375.1 uncultured Chloroflexus sp.
AATGTGGATGAGATAAAGCCGATCGTCTTTCACAATGGCCTCGCTTCTCCCAACACTCGATCGCGGATGTACCAGTGCAGCGATTTTTCGGTCAACACGTCCACTTTGCATCCGAGCAGGTTTTCTAACTCGATCAGAAGACCACCCACGTCGAACAGGCTGCGGCCCGACTCCAGTTCGACCAGGAAATCAATGTCGCTTTCGGGCGTATCGTCGCCACGCACAGCCGAACCAAAGACGCGGATATTCGTTACGCCGTAATTTTTTGCCAGGCGAAGGATATTCTTTCGGTTGCGTTTAAGCTGGTCAGCGCGTGTCATTCTTCCAAGCTCCTGCCGGAATTGTACAACAGAAACTGTCTAGCTGGTACGCGATGAGCGAATTGAATTTTTACAAGCGCGGTACCATTATTGACCCTTTGCTGTGGCCACATAATTGACGGGAGGTGCCCTGAACCAAGTTGGTGGCAACCTGTAATCGCAACTTGGCAGGGACAGGAGCCCCTCGCCGAGCAGAGAGTGAACACGAGGTTCGCCCTCACTGATATGTGATCGGCTCCACGCGAATATTTTCTTCGCCGACCATGCCCTTAAGTTTGTCCAGCAATTCGGCGCACAGGTGGGTAGTATCGTTGGGGAACTCGATCAAGTGACCACGCTTGTTCTCGAAAATGTACAGGGTAAAATGATCCCTGCCAGGGTAAGAGATGAATGTCCCGTGCAAACGGCGGATGCGACGCTGGTCACGGATCGGGTCATCACTGGGGCGCAGAATGGCGGTGATCATCTGCGGGGGATGATCGGTGTCCAAGTTTTGGGAAAGAGAGGGTGGCTGCAGAAACGCAGAGGATTCAAGGGGCGGGGGAACAGAGGCGCTGGGGGTTAAAGGAGTAGAGGAACTGGAGGGCAAGGGGGCGGAGGATGGGAGAGTCTCCTCTACAGGATTGGCGGCGGGTTCTTTACTAATCGCTGAGGTAGAAACGACTGCCGATCGTTTTTCAGGCTGGTTTGGCGCAGGTGAGACCGAGTCTAGCTTTGATTCGCGGCTTTCACCGGAAAAAGCCTCTTCCCAGCCTGGGGGGAAGGCTTCTGGAGGAGGTGGCCC
>CAYZIQ010000165.1:0-5256 GCA_964478375.1 uncultured Chloroflexus sp.
AGCCAGCGCAGGTCTGCTTCGAGGTGCATGATGGCCTTGTCGAGCAGCAATATCTGCGCCATTTCTTTGCGCGGGTCGTAACCATCGCGCATGGCGGTGGCGGCGTGCAGTTCCTGATAGAGGTGGGCGCGCTGAGTCTGGATCAAACGCGCCGGGTCGGCCTCACCGCTCGCCAGCCCGAGCATCAACTTGAGAAAGAACTCATCCCGCTGGTGTTCCGGCGTGACACCGTTGGCGAACCACTTTCGCAACGCCTCGCAGCCGGAATCGGTTACAGCATAGATTCGACGGGCGGGTTCGTCGCCCTCGCCCAGGTCCGAGGAACGCTCCACAAGCCCAGCTTCTTCCAGCCGTTCCAGCGTGGTGTAGATCTGGGCTGGTTTCACATCCCAGTTCGCGTCTCCACCGACGACCGCCTCGAACGCGGCCCGGAGTTCGTAGCCGTGGCGGGGTTTTTGTGCGAGCAGGCCAAGGATGGCGTAGCGGACGGACATAAATAGTCTACAAGTTAGTATTTAGCAGCAGCGCAAAATAATAAACGAGTTACTAATTACTGTCAAGGGGATTTGGTATGTAAAACCTCACTCTTCATCTCCCCATAAAAAGAGGGCTGTGCAAATCGGAAGGAAAAATCAACCCAGGAATGCCTGCACAGAATGCAGCATCCCGGCTGTCCCGCCCTCGACGAAGGACATGGCAATCCCAATGCTAATGAAGATTGCACCCACCGCAGTATTGAGCGTCTTTTCTGTGACGCGGTTGGCTACCTTGCTGAACAAAGCCCCGGATACTATAGCTGCCAGGCCGATGATGATGCCGTCCGGCCAGGGAATATGTCCCTGGAGCGTGTACCCGACCACGCCGGAAGCGGCCGTAATCGCCATGAGAGCCGTGGCCGTGCCTATGGCGGTGTGGATGGGGAAGTCCATCACGTAGATAAGCACCAGCAGGATGGTGGCGCCTCCGCCCGTGCCGAACAGTCCTGTGGAAAGGCCGATGTAAAGGCCGATTGCAACTGTGACCAGGATTCGATTGATATTGTTCCTGAACTCGAACTTGGGCAAAGTGAGCTTGCGCTTCCCAAAAGCTCGGTAAAAAAGGACAACCCCGAAAGAATAGTAAAGACGCTGAAACCGCCTTGCAGCCCTTCCTGCGGGATGAGGCTCGCGAGGCGGGAACCGGCCTGCGCCCCGACGATGGCGCCCAGGGCCAGCCAAATCCCGGAGCGTAATTCGATCCGGCCATAGCGGTAATAGCTATAGGCTACGTTGATGGAGGCGATCACATCCACCAGCAAGCTGGTGCCGATGGCGGCGTGCATGGTATAACCCAGTATGACTGCCAGGAGCGGAACGACCACCATCACCCCGCTGCCCGCACTGATGGCGGTGATGGTGCCAGTCAGCAGACCGATCAGCACAAGAATGACGATCTTTTCGACCATTGTTTTCGATTCGCAGTGGGTCGGATTGTAACCTCTAACCTCAATCTGCTCAAAAAAATGCCCTGGGTGGGTATAATTATTTTCGATGTCCTTAGACTCGCTTCTCAGCCACTGGCATGCGGACCCGGAAACCGGTCCCAACCTGGCCGCGTCTCGAATCCTCCCGCCGCGACCTGCGCAGTTGCGGCCCTTTCCAGCCGACCTGCCGCGTGCATTGGCAGAGACACTGACGGCGAGTGGGATCACCTCGCTCTACAGCCACCAGGCGCAAGCATGGGAACTTGCGCGAAAGGGGAACAACATCGTTCTGGCAACCGGCACGGCCAGCGGCAAAACGCTTGGGTACAACCTGCCCGTTCTTGCTGCATTGCTTGAAAATGCCGAGGTGCGGGCGCTGTATCTTTTCCCCACCAAAGCCCTCGCGCAAGATCAGTTATCCAATCTCCATTCGTACCAATCTGCAATCGGCAATCTGCAATCCGCAATCTACGATGGCGATACTTCCCAGTCTCACCGCCCGCAAATTCGCAAGAATGCCCGCATCATCCTCACCAACCCAGATATGCTCCATACCGGCATCCTGCCGCACCACACGAATTGGGCTGAGTTCTTCCGGGATCTGAAGTTTGTCGTTATTGACGAGATGCACACGTATCGGGGTGTGTTCGGCTCCCATGTCGCCAATGTGATCCGTCGCCTCAAGCGCGTGGCGAGATTCTACGGGGCAGCGCCGCAGTTCGTCCTCACCTCCGCCACCATTGGAAACCCGCAGGAACTGGCCGAACGACTGATCGAAGAGCCTGTCCTTCTAATTGACGAGGATGGCTCTTCACGCGGCCCGCGCCATTTCCTTATCTACAATCCTCCCCTCACCGACCCCTCACTGGGCATCCGCAAGCCGGCGTTGATGGAGGGGATACGTCTGGCACAAGATTTGCTGACGGCGGGCGTGCAGTCACTGGTGTTTGCGCGCTCGAGGCGGGCGGTGGAGATGGTTTTGAAATATTTGCAGGAGGCCCCCTCACCCCCATCCCCTCTCCCAAAATTGGGAGAGGGGGGCAGGGGTGAGGGCATCCGCGGCTACCGTTCTGGCTACCTCCCTTCCCAGCGCAGGGAAATCGAAAAAGGTTTGCGCGACGGCAGCGTGCGGCTCGTCGTCGCCACCAATGCTCTTGAGCTGGGCATTGACATCGGTGGGCTGGGTGCGGCGCTTCTGCTCGGGTATCCTGGGACGATTGCTTCAACGTGGCAGCAGGCAGGTCGAGCGGGGCGCGGCGATGGACCGGCCGCAGCAGTGCTAGTCGCCTCGGCCAGTCCGCTCGACCAATTCCTGGCCCACCACCCCGATTACTTCTTTGGGCGTTCGCCCGAACAGGCGCTGATCAATCCCGATCACCTGCTCATCTTGCTCAACCACCTGCGCTGCGCCATGTTCGAACTGCCTTTCCAGAAAGGCGAATTATTTGGCCGCCTGCCCGGCGAACGGGTGGAGGAGTTCCTCCAATTCCTCGTCACGAGCGGCGAATCTCACTTCTCGAACGACAAGTATTATTGGATGGCTGATGCCTACCCCGCTGTGGACTCTTCCCTGCGCTCGGCCTCGCCTGAGAACGTGGTGTTGCAGACGACTAATGACGAACGACCAGTGACGGTTGGCGAAGTGGACATCACGAGCGCCTTTTGGATGGTTCACCCCCGAGCCATCTATTTGCACGAAGGGCAGCAGTATTACGTGCAGGAGTTGAACCTAGAGAGCCACACCGCCGCGCTCGTTCCTGTCGCCCTCGACTATTACACCGAACCGCAGCGTCAGACCGAGGTGAGGTTGATCGCGGACCTTACCCCCGCTCCCTCTCCTCTCAGAAGAGGGGGGCATTGCTCGAAAGGGTATGGAGAGCTGCAAGTCACCACCCAGGTGACGGGCTTTCGCAAGCGGCAGTGGTTCACGGGCGAGAACCCTTCGACAGGCTCACCTGTGCCTGCCCTGTCCCGTCCGGGCCAGGACGGGGCGGCACACCGTCCTGCGTTCGGTGCAGGGCTGGCGCAGGCAGGGCAGGCTCTGGGTGACGAACCCCTCGACTTGCCCCCGACCGAGTTCCAAACCACCGGTTACTGGCTTTCACTCTCTGAGGAGATGATCGAGACCTTGCGCGCCGCTGGTGCATGGACGAACGATCCGAACCAGTACGGCACCGAATGGCCGCGCCTGCGTGACGCTGTCCGTGCCCGGGATGGATACCGTTGCCAGGTCTGCGGCGTGGCTGAGAACGCCGGCCGCCAGCATGATGTGCACCACAAAGTACCATTGCGTGCCTTCACCCAGAGCGTGACGGCTTCCGTCGTCCCCTCCGCCATTGAGCGTGCCAACCGGATGGACAATTTGATCACCCTCTGCCCCACCTGCCACCACAAAGCCGAGGCCAACGTCCGCATGAGGAGCGGACTGGCCGGGCTGGGTTACGTGTTGGGTCAACTTGCCCCGCTTTTCTTGATGTGCGACAGCCGTGACCTGGGGATCTTCACCGACCCTGCTTGGGTCTACGCCGAAAACCAGCCCTCCGTGGTCTTGTATGACCAGGTGCCGGCCGGCATCGGTTTCAGCCAAAAACTGTTCGAGATACACGACGAGCTATTGGCAAGGGCGCTGGAGCTGGTGACCGCGTGTGAGTGCGAGGACGGTTGTCCCTCCTGTGTCGGTCCCGCCGGAGAGAATGGCATTGGGGGAAAAGCTGAAACTTTGGCTATTCTGCGCGAACTAACTCTTTGCGAACAAAGTCGGTAGTGTTCTCATTTTGTCACTACCCCCTGTCGCTCTTCCTTTCCAACAGCTTGCGTATTCGTGCGTGCCGCTCACGGGTCAGCGGATAGAACCAAGCCGCCGTCACAGCGCTGAAGAGCAGCACAGCGCCGAAGGGTCCGATCAGGAAGCGGATGGCGGTCAGGGCGCTGGCGGGTTGCACGAACTGGGTCGCCCCTTCGGGCGGAGACTGGTAGCCGAACCAGCCCAGCACCTGCAGGGCAATGAAAATGGCGATCGCCCCGGTCAGCTTGCGAATGAAATTTTTGATGCCATAGTAGATGCCTTCTTGGCGACGGCCGGTGCGCAGTTCGTCCCATTCGATCACGTCGGGGAAGATCGAGTCCGGCAGCACGTGAGCGTTCGAGACGGAGATGCCTGCCAGAAAAGCCAGCACCAGGATGACGGTGGTCTGACCTGGCTGGACGCCGAAGATGAGCAACTGGACAACCGCCCAGAACGACATCCCAATGATATAAGCGATATGCTTGCTCAGACGTTGCGAAAGCCAAACCCAGAACGGCAGGACGATAACGGCTGTCACCAACAGGAGGCCGAGAACGGAGGATTCGATCTGCATCCCGAGCGCCTTTTGCAGAAGGTTGCCGCGTGACACCCAGTAAGCCAGGTAGAATGGCAGGACCAGACAGACCAGGTCAAAGGTCGTCCAGTTGAGGATGTAGATGCCGGTCGCAAAACGGAAGGGGATGTTGGCCCACGCTGTCCGGACGGTCTCGGCGAAGGGCGTCTTCTGCTCTTTTTGGATCTCTGTCTCGGGGCGGACACGCTCGCGTACTACCGCGAAGATGAGCAGGAGTGGGATGATCGCCAGCCCGCCAAACAGGGCTGCCACGATCATGTAACCCTGCTGCTGGGTCGCGCCAGAGGCCAGCACTGCCTTGACGATCTCTGGTGCGGCCACCGCCGTCACCAACGAGGCCAGCAGGTTGAAGAACATGCGGAAACCGGTCAGAGAGGTGCGCTCGTCGTAGTCGGGGGTGATCTCAGGCGTCAG
>CAYZIQ010000166.1:0-5155 GCA_964478375.1 uncultured Chloroflexus sp.
CTAGCCCCGGAAGTTTTTTGATTCGCCCCATGTCCGCAGGAGACCTGCAGTCAGGGGCTGGGCTGGGTCGGGAAACCACTGCCCAGCAAGAATTCTCGTGTTGCGATGATTTTACTCGCTTCCACTTTCCCTGTTTTCTCCCAATAATCCAGCATATTCGTAATCGTCAGCACCGCGTGGAGGTTGAAGCCCGCCTCTGCCAGTGCCTCCTTCGCCCCAGACTGGCGATCAATCAGCACAACCACATCTTTCACCACCAGCCCCGCTCTGGTCAGCTTTTCGATGGCTTCGAACTTGCTCCCGCCAGTGGTGGCCAGGTCGTCAATCACGACAACCTTCTCCCCTGCGTGATATTCGCCCTCGATCTCGGCCTTCGTCCCATATTCCTTGACTTCCTTGCGCGGATAGATAAGTGGATAGTTCCTTTGCAGGCTGATCGCGGTTGCGATGGGAATGGCAGCATAGGGCAAGCCAGCGAGGCGGTCGAAGGTAAGATGCTGCAGGATAGGGAGATAGGCTGCCGCGACTTGCGCCAGCAGTCTGGGGTGGGAAATGATCTGGCGCAGGTCAATGTAGATGGGGGATTTCAGGCCGGATTTCAGAGTGAATTCGCCAAATTTGATGCAGCCTGCCTCGAGCAGGCCATCGGCGAGGGCAGAGAGTGGAAAATGGGAATAAAAGGGTTTACTCCTCTCTACTCTCTCCTCTCTTATCTCTAACATCTCATCCCTCAATCTCGCCGCTTCCAGCTTTGGGTTCTCAGCGCGTGAAATTGTCCTGGAAACGTTGACCAACATGCCCTTTCCATCGGCTCTCAGTCCCGAACGGAGTGCGGTGGCAAGGTCGCCGCCCTGCGCGCCGATGCCCGGGACAAGAAACCACAAGTCCGGTGCAGCGGCACGGAGGCGCGCCAGCGCCTCGGGCTGCGTCGCGCCGACAACCAAGCCGATGTTGTTGGCGGTGTTCCAGATTTGGGCGAGATGGGCAACGTATTCATACAAGTATTCTGCCCTCACCCCTTGCCCCTCTCCCGAAGCCTGCCCTGAGCGTAGTCGAAGGGTCGAGAGAGGAGTTGGGGTGAGGGTCAAATCCTGCAAATCCCCCGCCCCGGGGTTGGACGTTTTGCACAGCAGAAACACACCCTTTTCCTTGTACGCCAGGAACGGGTCAATCGAGTCCTTGCCCAGATAAGGCGAGAGCGTGATGGCATGAGCGCCCAGGTTCTCGAAAGCCGACTTGGCATAGGCTTCGGCGGTCGAGGCAATGTCGCCGCGTTTGGCGTCCAGGATAACTGGGATCATTGAGCCAAGGCGCGCCGATTCTTCAGCCACAGCCTCGATGACGCACTTCAGCGCCTCCCAGCCCGGCGCTCCGAAGACCTCGAAGAAGGCTGTGTTGGGCTTGAACGCCGCGGCGTAGGGAGCCGTCTGTTTAACGAGATGCAGGCAGAAGTCCCGCGCCCTATCGGCGCTCGGTTCGGACAGGCGTCGCCTTGAGCTTGTCGAAAGGTCGGCAACGTGCGGGTCGAGTCCGATGCACAGGAGCGAGGAACAGTCGTCCACGCGTCTTTCGAGAAAAGTGAAAAAGGTTTCCATACCGCCAGTATACAACAACTTCCCGCCTACGCGGGTATAATGGGGCGGCTATGATCAAAGCGCTTATCTTCGATTTCGACGGCTTGATTCTCGACACCGAGACGCCCGACTACATCGCTTGGCAGGAAATCTACGCCGAGCATGACGCCAGGCTCCCCATCCGACTGTGGGGGCAGCTCATCGGCGGCTCGGGCGCATCGAATTTCGACGCCGCCGTGCATCTCGAAAGACTTCTCGGCCATCCGCTCAACCGCGCCGCGTTGAACGCCCGCTGGCGCGCTCGCAGCGACGAATTGATTGACCGCCAGCCCATCCAGCCCGGCGTGAAGGATGTTTTCGGCGACGCCCGCCGCCTCGGCCTGCGCCTGGCGATTGCCTCCAGTTCCCCCCACAGTTGGGTGGACACGCATCTGGCCCGCCTTGGTCTGTTGGATTACTTCGAGATCATCAAATGCGGCGACGAAGTGCAGCGGGTCAAGCCGGACCCAGGTCTGTTTCTGGCAGCCCTATCTGCCCTGCAACTCCGGGCGGACGAGGCCATCGTCTTCGAGGATTCGGGCAATGGGGTAAAGGCCGCCAAAGCCGCTGGGCTCTTCACCGTGGCGGTGCCGCTCGGTCTCACGCGGCAGTTGGGCGTGAATGGCGCGGACATTGTTCTTCCTTCCCTGGAAGAACTCTCTCTGGAAAAACTCCTCAAAACTCTCGGCCGACCGTAATCGCTGCCGCCGATGATTTCATACGATCTTCCCGCAGGTTCTGAACCTGCGGGAGGATATTTTTCACGCCTGCTTACGCCATGGGGTAGCCTGATCTCAGGCAGCCAATCACCAATCGTTGATTGCTACTCCCTCCCTCCATACAACTGCCGATGCACCGTGCTCAGCGCCCTCACCTGCTGCGCGGCGTGATACGACGATCGCACCAGCGGCGCGGACTCGACCCACTTGAAGCCGATCTCCAACCCGTAACGTTTGAGCTCGGCAAACTCCTCCAACGTGTAATAGCGTGCAATGGGCAGGTGCTTCTTGCTCGGCTGGAGATATTGGCCGACGGTCAAGATGTCCACGCCCCACGAACGCTGGTCGCGCATCACGGCTTTCACTTCCTCCATCTCCTCGCCCAGCCCGACCATGATGCCCGACTTGGTCAACACTTCGGGATCAAGCTTCCTGGCGTTGCTCAGGGTCGCCGCGGCCCAGGCGTAGTTATCCTGCGGCTGGACTTGCTTGAACAGCCTCGGCACAGTCTCCACGTTGTGGTTGAGGATCTCCGGGCGGGCCTCCATCACGATCTTCAGCGCTTCGAGCGAGCCCTTGAAATCCGGGATCAACACCTCCACCGAGCAGCCCGGCAGCAGTTGACGGATGCGCCGGATGACCATTGCAAAGATCGGCGCGCCGCCGTCCCGCCGGTCGTCCCGGTTGACCGAGGTGATGACCGCGTGCTTCAGCTTCATCGCGCTGACTGCCTGCGCCACGCGTTCGGCCTCGCCCCAATCCAGCAGGCCCGGCTTGCCGTGTTTAATGTCGCAGAAGCCACAGGAACGCGTGCACACATCACCCAGCATCAGGAAGGTGGCCGTGCCTGCGCCCCAGCACTCGCCCAGGTTGGGGCACATCGCCTCCTCGCACACCGTATACAGCGATTTGGCGCGCATCAATCTCTGCAACTGCTGGTAGGTCTCGCCGGCCGGGACGCGGACTTTGATCCACTCCGGGCGGCGTAAAGGGGTGGTACTGACGGTTTCGGGGTTGACCCGGTCTCTTGTGGGGATAGCAGGCATAAAGTCCCGTTAAATCGGATAGATTTGGTAGAAATTAGATTGTACTACAGTTTCCTGACCTTCACCCGGAGACCTTCTACTTTCACAATTTCCACCCTTTCACCCTTCCGTATCCTGCCTTGACCCTCGGCCAGTTCCGCCGTCCACAGCTCGGAGCCGACCTGAGCCTGGCCGGTTGGGCCAATATCAGTGCGGGCGATGCCAGTCCGACCGGGCAGGCTCTCTTGCCCGGTGACGATGGGCCTCTTCTGCGCTCGCAGAGCAAAGCCGATGATGACGGCAAACAGGATGCCGGTGAGGATGCCGACCAGGATGACCAGTGGAAGCGAAACGCGCTGGAACTGGGGCGTGCCAGGCGAGTTGAACAGCACCAGCGCCCCGACGATAAACGAGCCGATGCCGGCCGCGGTCAGGCCGCCGTGTGTCGGAGCCTTGATGTCCACGATGAACAGCACGAAGGCGATGATAAGGAAAATCAGGCCAAACCAATTGACGGAGAGGACACCCATACCATAGGCCGCCAATGCCAGGCAAACCGCGCCGAGGAAGCCAGCCACCCATCCGCCCGGGCTGGCAAGTTCGATGAAGATGGCCTGCACGCCGATGCTCAAAAGGATGAAG
Source organism: uncultured Chloroflexus sp. (assembly GCA_964478375.1). Taxonomy (GTDB): domain Bacteria; phylum Chloroflexota; class Anaerolineae; order Anaerolineales; family Villigracilaceae; genus CG2-30-58-95. Next base: position 4,000 of record CAYZIQ010000166.1, read on the forward strand.
ACGATGTTGGGATCAACGAGCATTTGCAGCAATTGCTCGATGAGCGTCATTGCCAGGCCTTCAGTTACCGCCCCGGCGGTATGCAGGGTGCGCGGCCCATCTGCCATTTGGACGGTGAAACCATCCAATTGATCGAGCAAGTCGTTCACGTTACCGGCAATGAAATCCACCAGGTGCGCGTTCAGGGCTTCCGTGGCAGAGACGGCCTCGGCGGTTTCGATGGTCGCTTCGGCCAGGGCCACAGCCTCGGCCCCGCGCCGCTCGGCCAGCGAGCGGACGGTGGCCTTCATGATCTCTTTGACCTTTGTTTCCTCCGTGGTGGACAAGTTCTCGCCCTGCGCCCCCACCGGACTGGCCGCGCCGATAGCCGTTTCGGGTGCCATGGCGGCAGCGTGGCCCGCTAGTGTAATGACCGTCCCAGCAGAACCGGCCCACGCCCCGCGCGGGGCGACATACACCACTACCGGTACCGTGCTGGCGCGCATATCCTCTGCCATTTGTTGCATCGGGGTAAGCCCCCCGCCAGGGGTGTTGAGTTGCAGGATAACCACTTCCGCACCGCGTTGCTCTGCGGTTTTGATCCCGCGCGCAAGATATTCCTGCGTGGCTGGAGTGATTGCCCCGTCAACGGTCAGGACGAGCGCCAGGCGTGGCTCGTTCCCTGCACTTGCACCCGCCACCTGTGCTCCGTTCGGGCCGCGAACCCGCCGGGGCGAGACGGCCTGCGCCACACCGTCCTGCGTTCGGTGCAGGGCAGGTGCAGGCAGGGCGCGAACGGGCTGGATGGCAAAAAGGCTGAGGCCGATGAGGGCCAGCAAAAGGCGAAGGGGTTTCATAAAGGGTATTATAACTCCAACCATCGCCGCTTGACCGCTTGCCTCCCTCACGGTAAAATCAATGCGACCTCTCAAAACTGGAGAAAAGGGGATGTGCGGGCGTCGCCAAGTGGTAAGGCATCAGCCTTCCAAGCTGATATCCGCGGGTTCGAATCCCGTCGCCCGCTCCTATAAACGGGTGCAGTGACCAATAATCCATTGTCAGTTTGACTGACCGCTGGTTACTAGTCACTGTATACTGAAAATGGGCCCGTAGCTCAGCGGTTAGAGCAGGCGACTCATAATCGCTTGGTCGCTGGTTCGAATCCAGCCGGGCCCAC
>CAYZIQ010000167.1:0-5093 GCA_964478375.1 uncultured Chloroflexus sp.
AATTTTACATCAAAAAGTTGACCCTTACCTGCCTTCGTGTTAAACTTAATTTTTGCGAACCTACCAACTCGAAAGGAGTCTGCCATGAAAAACCGTCCTGGATGTTTAGCCGGCCTGTTGGAATTATTCCTTCTGGATAAATTATTCGATTGGCTTCAAAGAAAGTTCGGGCTTGGGCGTGGCTGTTCGTGCACGGGGATTGGGTGCGGGTTTATCTTGCTGGTGCTTTTTCTCATATTCGCTTGCTCGATCCTTACGCACACCAACTGGTTGCGCCTGTTTTGATTCGATATGTCTTGTTCGGCTGCGCGCCTCGTGTTGACCTTTATGGCTCTGCTGGCATGGTCGCTGCAGGCGGAGCCGGCATCGGCGCAGGCACCCGGCTCGCAGGTCTCGATCCGTTCGCCGCAGACTGGGGAGGCGTTGCAGGGCCAGGTGACGATCACTGGCACCAGCGACGTGGCTGGTTTCGTCTCGGCGGAGGTCTCTTTCGCTTACGCCAACGATCCGACCGATACCTGGTTCCTGATCGCGGCGAGCAGCCGGCCCGTGCGGGATGGCACGCTGGCGATCTGGGATACGACGACGATCACCGATGGCCTATACACTCTGCGGCTGCGCGTTACGCTGGCGGATGGCAGCTATGTTGACGTTACCGTCCCGGACTTGCGCGTACGCAACTATACCCCGGTCGAGACGGACACGCCGACGCTAGTGCCGCTCCAAGCTACACCCATCTCTGAAGTCACCATCACAGCGACTCCCTTCCCAACGCCGACAGCGCTGCCACCCAACCCAGCCGCATTATCGCAATCCCGCATCTATGCCAGCCTGGGTTATGGTGTGGTGGGCGCGTTCCTTTTTTTCTTGATTTTGGGAATGTGGATTTGGGCGAGAGGTAAAAGTAAAACGTGATACATGACCAATCACTTTACGTTTTACACTTTCCTCCTTTCTCAGTAATGACTAACGACTGATGACTGATCACTTTTTCCTGATCGTCGGCCTCGGCAATCCCGGCCGCGAGTACCGCGAGAACCGCCACAACATCGGCTTCATGCTGGTGGATCGGCTGGCGGTCAAACTGGACGCGCGCTTCACCCGCTTGCGATCGAAGGCATTGGTGGCGAGCGCGACTTATGCTGATGACAAAATCATCCTTGCCAAGCCGCAAACCTTCATGAACCTGTCCGGCCAATCGGTGCAGGGACTGGTGTGCTTCTATAAGCTTCCCTTGACCAACCTCCTCGTCGCCCACGACGACCTCGACCTGCCGCCCGGCACGATCCGCATCCGCCCAGACGGGGGATCGGCGGGGCAAAGGGGCATGGCATCCATCATCGAGCGCCTCGGCACGGACGAGTTCCCGCGCCTGCGTTTGGGCATCGGCCGCCCGCCCGGACAGATGGAGGCGCCCGATTACGTCTTGCAGGATTTCTCCAGTGTCGAGATGGCGATCATTTCCGAGACGCTCAACCGCGCCGTGGAGGCCGTGCTGGAGTTCGTGGTCAACGGGCTGGACGCGGCGATGAACAGATACAATGGCATGATTTCGTAGTGGCGACTTTAGTCGCTTTTTCCGCCGAACGACTGCCTGCCCTGCCGTCCCCCGCACCCCGTTCGGGCCGGGAGACCCGGCCTCGCCGGGGCGAGACGGCCTGCGGTTCGGGGCAGGTGTCGCACCGGCGTGCCGCCGTGCTCGCCTGTCCTGGCGGACTAGGCCAGAGCGGCACGAACGGTGGCGGGCTAGGCCAGGGAAGTCGTTACTACAGTTTCGTGAACAACTGACAATAAGAGAACATGGAATTTCTCCTCGGTCGAATCCGCTCCCTTCCCGCTTATCAGGTGCTTCTGGATGCACTGAAAACCAGCCAGCCCCAGCCCGGCCTGGCATTGCCCCGCGCCGCGCGCTTGCCGGTACTGGCTGCCCTTCATGAAGATTTGGCCTTGCCGATCATCCTCGTCACCGACCGCGCCGACCATGCCCTCGCCTTGCACGACGAACTGGCTTTCTGGTTACCCAACTCGCTGCGCTGCATTTTCTCTGAACCCAATCCGCTGTTCTACGAGGATGCAGCCTGGGGCAATGCCACCCGCCGTGAACGTCTGCAAGCTTTGACCGCGTTGGCGATTTATCACCTGCCTTTTGCAGAGAAACCGGGGCAGCGAATACGAATACCGCCGGTCATCGTCGCTTCGGCGCGCGCGCTGATGACGCGTACGCTGCCGCGCCGCGATTTCCTCAAAGCCAGCAAATTGCTCGAGATGGGACAAAGCCTCCCGCCGCAGACCTTGCTGGGAACCTGGGTCAGTATCGGCTATCAACCGGTAGATACCGTCCTCGAGCCGGGGCAGTTCTCACACCGCGGCGGCATCTTCGACATCTGGCCGCCTTTTGAGCCGCACCCCGTTCGCCTCGATTTCTTCGGCGACGAGATTGATACGATTCGGCGTTTCGACCCAGCCAGCCAGCGTACGATTGCGAAATTGGATTCTATCCTCGTCACGCCCTCCCGCGAGTATATTGTTACCGATTCCCGATCTACTGATTCCCAATTTACTGAATTTCATATTCCCCTGCTGCATCCAATCCCCTCGAGCTTGCTGGATTATCTCCCGCAAAAGTCGCTTGTGATGGTGGACGATTTGAGCATCCTGGAAAGCGCCGTCTCCGAAATTGAAGAACAAGCCGTCAAATTGCGCGCCGAATCCATCTCCGAAGGGACGTTGGCCGAGGATTTCCCCGTGCCGTACCTATCGTGGTCTGAATTGGCCGACAGCCTGCAAGGTCACACTTGCCTGGAGTTGGGGCGTTTTTCCGAAGAAGTGGTCAGTAATCAGTCATCAGTGACCAGTCTTGCGGCGCAATTTGGTCATATCGAGCGTTTCGGTGGCCGTCTGAAGCCCTTTATCGAATACCTCTCCAAAATCGTTGCCGACGGCAATCCGGCCATCATCGTCTCGCGCCAATCCTCCCGCCTCGAAGAATTGTGGCGAGAGCACAATCTGCAACCCTTCGCAGATGCTCAGGGCAGGTCTGCAATCTACCTAAATTTCTTTGAAGCCTCCCTCTCTGCAGGTTTCACGCTTCGCACTCCCGACTCTCTACTCTCTACTTATCTAATAACTGATTCCGAGATCTTTGGCTGGGAGCGCCCGCAGCCGCGCCAGCGCCCGCGTCCGCTGGCGGAGACGCCCGAGACGGCGTACGCCGACCTGCGTCCGGGCGATTGGGTCGTGCACGTGGACTACGGCGTCGGGCTCTTTACCGGCCTGGTCCAGCGTACGCTCGAGGAGCTGGCGCGCGAGTTCCTGTGCGTCGAATACCAGAACGGCGACCAGTTGTTCGTCCCCATCCACCAGGCCGACCGGCTGACGCGTTACGTCGGTCCAGACGCTGCGCCGCCCAGCCCGGGCCACCTGGGAGGGCACGAGTGGCCGGAGACCAAGCGGCGGGTGCGGGAGGCGGTGCAGGAGGTGGCGGCGGAACTGCTCGACCTGTACGCCCGGCGCCAGGTCGCGGAAGGATACGCCTTCGACGAGGACAGCGCCTGGCAGTCCGAATTGGAGTCCAGCTTTCCCTACGTCGAGACGCCCGATCAAGTTCAGGCGCTGGGGGACATCAAACTGGACATGGAGAAACCCCGCCCGATGGATCGCCTGCTGTGCGGCGACGTGGGCTATGGCAAGACCGAGGTCGCCCTGCGCGCCGCGTTCAAGGCGGTGATGAGCGGCAAACAGGCGGCGGTGCTGGTGCCAACCACCGTGCTGGCGCAGCAGCACTACGATACCTTCCGCCAGCGGCTCTCGGCCTTCCCGGTGACGGTGGAGATGCTCTCTCGTTTCCGCACGCCACGCGAGCAAGGACAGGTGCTCTACGGATTGGCGCAGGGCGCGGTGGACATCGTCATCGGTACGCACCGCTTAATCCAACCGGACGTGTCCTTCAAGGACCTGGGGCTGGTGGTCATTGACGAGGAGCAGCGCTTCGGCGTGACGCACAAGGAGCACCTGAAGAAACTGCGCACCGAGGTGGACGTGCTGACGCTGACCGCCACACCCATTCCCCGCACCCTGTACATGGCGCTGACCGGCGTGCGCGACATCTCTAACCTGAACACGCCGCCAGAGGAACGCCTGCCCATCGTCACCCACATCGGGCCGTACTCGCCGCGCTTGGTGCGCCAGGCGATTTTGCGCGAGCTGGAACGCGGCGGCCAGGTTTTCTTCGTCCACAACCGCGTCCAAACGATTGACGCCATGCGTATGCACCTGGAAAAGCTCGTCCCCGAGGCGCGCGTCGCCATCGCCCACGGCCAGATGCCGGAGAACGAGCTATCGGCGGTCATGCACCGCTTCACGGCTGGCGAAGTGGATGTGCTACTTTCGACCTCCATCATCGAATCCGGCCTCGACATCCCCAATGCCAACACGCTGATTGTGGATCGCGGCGACGCTTTCGGCTTGGCACAGCTCTACCAGTTGCGCGGCCGCGTCGGACGTGGGGCAGTGCGCGCCTACGCTTACTTTTTCCGCCACCGCAAGCTGCGTCCCACGCCCGAAGGCCAGGAGCGGCTGGAGGTCATCGCCGAGAACACGCAGCTCGGCGCGGGTTATTCGATTGCCATGCGTGACTTGGAAATGCGCGGCGCGGGGGAGCTGCTTGGCACGCGCCAGTCGGGACACATCGCCGCGGTGGGGTTTCATCTGTATACGCGGATGCTTGCGGCGGCGGTGAGACAGATCAGGAAAGTCGAAGGTCAAACGTCAAAGGTCTGGGAGCTTGGGCCCGACCTTCGACTTTCGACGTTGGACGCCTTGGTGGGCCTGCCCGTCAACGTGGATTTGCCCCTCGCCGCTGGTATCCCCGAAGATTACGTCCCAGACCAGAACCTGCGCCTGCGCCTCTACCGCCGCCTCGCCGACCTGACCGACGAATCCGCCCTGGAGGCCCTCGCCGCCGAATTCAGCGACCGCTTCGGCCTGCTGCCGGAGATGGTCACCAACCTGTTCTACCAAATGCAGGTCAAGCTGCGCGCCGAAAAGGCCGGCCTGGTCTCGGTCGGCATGGAAAGCGGACAGATCGTGCTGCG
>CAYZIQ010000168.1:0-5083 GCA_964478375.1 uncultured Chloroflexus sp.
CAACCTTGCGCTGTAATACTAGGCTATATGGTTTTCAAAGTGGTGAGAATCCCGGTCTCCACCCGGATGCCGCTGCCCGCTTCCTGATGACGATCGCACCTCCGGTGCTGATGATCATCAGTTTCGCCTTCTCGTGGTTGATCAATTTCAAGAAACCCGCTGAGGCTCCCGAGGCCGCCGCGGCTCCTGCGGGCGACTAAGCGCGGAGGGATGCCATGGCGCTCGTACGCATTGACCATGTCCCCGAGTCGATCGGGGTCAACTCTCCACTGTACGTCATCCTGCCCGACCTGGGCAAAATGGCCGGGGTGCCGGTTGCAAAGCGCAAGGTCCTGTACCTGTTACACGGACTGAGCGACGACGGCAGCGCCTGGCAGCGCTACACATCCATCGAGACGCTGACGAATGCGTATGGGCTGGTGGTGGTCATGCCCTCGGCCGGGCGCAGTTTCTACATTGACCAGCCCAACGGCCAGAAATACTTCACCTACCTGACCGAGGAATTGCCGTATTACCTCGCGGATGTCTTCGGCCTAAAACCCCGCCGGGAGAATACGTTCATCGCCGGAAACTCCATGGGCGGCTACGGCGCGGTCAAGGCCGCGCTGCTGCATCCCGAACTCTATTCCGCCGCGGCCAGTTTTTCGGGCGTTCTCGCCATCGCCGTCCTTGCGCTCCTCCCCGATACGGACCCGCGCAAGCCAGAGTTTGCCCTGCTGTTTGGCGATCTGAAAAAACTGGTTGGCAGCGAGCACGATCCGGCCGTCTGGCTGGAACGCGCCGCCAAAGACCCGTCCCGCCTGCCGCGACTGTTCCTCTCTGTCAGCAAGCAGGAGGATATCTATCCGTTGACCGGCATGTTCCACAATGCCTGTCAGTCGTTGGGAGTGCAGTCGGAGAGTACCACGAGGAAGACGGCGCCCACGACTGGTTCTTCTGGGACGGGCAGATCCGGCTTTTCCTCGACTCTGTTCTGGGGCCGATTCTCAAATAGCATTGGACGCGGATAAACGCGGAAAAACGCGGAATTTCTTTTCCAAGAACGACCAATTGGCATCCTTTTCCGCGCTCGTCCGCGTCCCATAGGAGAATTTCCCATCGAAAACCCGATGCGCATCGAATACTTTATCGGGCACGAACGGGAGGGCGAGTATCTCACCCTCCCGTTCACCATGCCGCCCGATACCGAGTCGCTCACCCTCGCCTATCGCTACGAACGCCACCACGAAGGCGCAGCGAAGGACGGCTTCGTCTCGCGGCAGGAGATCAACATCATTGACCTCGGACTGATCGCCCCGGACGGGACGCAGGTGGGCGTTTCCGGCTCGGACAAGACCGAGGTTCAGGTCAGCGAGACGTGCGCTACGCCCGGCTACCGGGCCTGTCGCCTGGTCCCCGGCGAGTGGTGCATCCTGCTCGGCGCGTACAAGGTCGCGCCGGCCGGCGTGACGGTGTGCTATGAACTGACCTTCACCCCGAAACGCTTGCGCCTCTTCAAGGGCGACCTGCATGTCCACACGCTGGCGTCGGACGGCGTTCTCACGGTGGAAGAGTTGGGCCAGCACGCCCTGCGGCACGGACTGGATTTCCTGGCGATCACCGACCACAACCAAATGGTTTCCGCGGACTCCCTGCCGCGGATTCCCGGTCTAACGCTCATCCTCGGCATCGAGTGGACTCACTTCAAAGGGCACGCCACCTTCCTGGGCGTGGACAAGCCCTACGACGAGCCGTTCTTCGCCAACAGCCCGGAGGAGGTCCGCGCCCGTTTCGAGTCAGCGCGGGCGCGCGGCGCGTTCATCGCCATCGCCCATCCCTTCGACGAACTTTGCCCATTCCAGTTCGACATGCACTCGCTGCCCTACGACTGCCTCGAAATCTGGAACGGCCCGATGCGGATGTCCAATATACAGGCGCTTGGATACTGGCACAGCCTGCTCGCGGCGGGGAAGAAAATCCCCATCAGCGGCGGGAGCGATTATCACCGCGACCATCTCTTCATCATCCCCGGCGGACCGACGACCTGCGTCTGGGCCATGTCGCCGGGTGCATCCGACATCCTCGCCGCTCTGCGGCAGGGACATGCCTACCTGACCTTTGCCCCGAACGGCCCCGCTCTGGAGATGACCGCCGGAGATGCCCTTCCGGGCGACAGCGTGCCGTTCCCCCGCGTGAAGGAGATCGAAATCAAAGCCAGCGACTTGTTAGCCGGAGACGTTCTGCAAGTGACCACCGGAAGCGGCAGCACGCCTCTCTTGAAAGCCGAAACGGATGGGAGATTCGAGGGAACATACACGATGGACAGCGCCGGCTTTGCCCGCGTCGAAATTTTGCGGGGCTTTGTGCCCGGCTTGCCTCCGCTGCCTGTGCTGATCTCCAGCCCAATCTATTTTGAAGCAGAGTAGAACAAGTATTGTCGCTCCCTGCGTCTCGCAGTGCGCGCGACTGGTCGGGCACCGCCAAGCTGTGCAAACCTGGCGGCGGCTGCGCCGCCTAAATGGCTAATTGCTCGTGATCAAAAACGACTAAGTCCCCCCACTCATTTGGTTCCAATTTCTCGTACTCCTTTTGGGATACTTTGAGGTAACGCCATTCCGTATCGGTCAACCGCGTGGCGTTTTCGCACCATAAAATCGCGGCGCGGTCTTTGTTGGCGACATCCACATCTTCGCGCCCTTTGGTTTCGATGAGATAATGCACGCCGTTCTCGTGAACGGCCACAAAGTCGGGTTCATAGTAGCGTAAGTTATTTCTCGAATCGGTGTATTCGATGGCAAAACCGAATTGTTCGGGAAGCTTAGCAAAACGGTCAATGACGGGGGCATTTTCGAGGAATTTGGCAAATGCAAGTTCAAACTCGTTGCCCACTGCAACCACGTTGAAGACAGTCTTGCGCGCAGGCAAGGTCTGGCGTGAATGGGGAAAGGGCGGAGTCTCGGATAGCTTACGACCTTCACCGACAAGTTGCGGTTCCATTTCCTCCACAATCAGCGGGCGTAGGGCTTTGACAAAGGTTTGAACTGTTACATATTGAGCAATATTGGAATTGATGGCCTTGATGACCATCGGATCATCCAAATCTACAGATTTACCGAAGGCGCGTTGACCGAGGAATTCCTGCACCTTTGGAACGAGGGCGGCAAACTGTGATGGGAGTTTGACTTCCTGCGCAATGCGTTTGGCGTAATAAGAGACGGCTTCCTGTGAGGTGGAAATCTCCGGCAGGGTGTAGTCGCGTTCGACCAGTTTTTGCAGGGTGAGCAGATCATAACCTTCGTACTTGAAGGTCTGGGCAGCCTTGTCATCTGACTTCAGAGGCAGGGGTGGAACGTCGAACGACAGAACATCAAGCGAAGCGATTTCTTCCGCCAGGGTTTTCTTGCGCGCTAGCAGCGGACTGAGCGTTGGGATCAAGATGTCCTTATCCAACTTATCGGGGTCGGGCAGGATGGTGTTAATGACCAGTTTGTCTTTGCCGACCTCGAAAGTGCCAAAGGCGATTTCTTCTTCGCGCTCCAAATCTTCCACAAACTCGATAAAGGCTTTGTTGCCGATGACATCCACGCGCTCGACGTAATCACTGGAGAGTTCACGAAACATGAGACGCAAACCGCGCCCGATGGTCTGCTCCGGCAGGATGTTGGCCTTGGATGTGTAGGGACGCAACCCGACGACCACTGTCACGTTTTGCACGTCCCAGCCTTCGCGTAGCATCAGCACACTGACAATGACGTTGACGGGGCTTTCAGGGTCGTCTACTTCGCGAGCGACTTTTCTTGCTTTATCCAAATCTTTCTTTGAAACTTCACCATTTCTATCTGTGTGAATCTTTAGACATTTGTCACCGCCAAATTCCGATGGATATTTCTTTTGTAGATAATCATGTACATCATCGGCTTCTGTCGTGTCGTTCATCATCACGAACAGGATGGGCTTTTTCTTGAGCGGCTTGAGTCCCTCAACGTATTCCTTCCACCGCTCGACGCCTGCGGTGAGGTAAGCCTTGTAACGCGTGCTCGTGACCGTGGACCTGGCTTCCAGCGCGCCGCGCGTAATGCCCTTTATGGGACGCTTGACGATGCCGTCTTCGATGGCTTGCTTCAAAGGATAGTCATAAACCGTCCAGGTGAAGAGGGCACCCTTGGAATAGCGCGGGGTGGCGGTGAAATCCAGTTGGGCGGCGAGCAATACGGGGTTCGAAGATAGGCTTTGCAGTCCATCGTGCAAGCGTCGGATGACGCGATTCCATTCGCTTTCTTCGTCGTGGGTATGATGCGCTTCGTCGTTGATCACCATGACAGTCCCACCGCGAGCGATGATGCGTTTGTCGAAGTCTTCGATCTCGAGATTTTGCGCAGGCGGTTTGCTCCCCAATACTGTCGTCATAATGTCGGGTTCATCGTCGGCGTTCTTATCGGGGCGCTCATAGAATTGCTGGATGTTGGTGAGATACAACGCGCCGAGGGAATGGGCGCGTTCAGCGTCGCCGCGCATGTAGCAATCGAAGTCCCAATAGGTTTTCAGTTCCTCGGGGATGACAGGATCGGCTCGGAAGATGCGCCCACTGGCAAAATCATGCCGCAAGCGTTCGAAGACGATGACGTTCGGGGCGAAGAGCAGAAAGGTGCGAGCGAAATCGTCGCGAGCTTCGGCCACTGCATTGAAGTATTGCCAGGCCATCGCCAGCGCCATGACCTTGGTCTTGCCGCTGCCCGTTGCCATTTTGATGCAATAGCGGGCGAAGTCATCGTACTGGAGCAAGCGTAAATCTTTGTTCGAGCCAGCGTAACTCTCGACCAGCGTCTTATGCCGACGTACACCCGCCACTTCGTACAGGTAGATGAGCGTTTCGGTGGCTTCCTGCTGCGACGTGTGATACTGGAACTTGCGCCCATTGGGCAGGCGGTGGTCGGTGTGGAACCAGTAGTTCAAGAGAATGCGCGTGGTCTCGCTGACGCCTGCATAATCCTTGACGCGCCATTCTTCCACAGCACGCCGGATCGCCGGGACGCAGGGCGCGGTTTTCGGAGTTGGCTCAATGAAGGAAGTTTGACCTTTCGGCGTGGTTTGTTTCTTGCGCGGC
>CAYZIQ010000169.1:0-5048 GCA_964478375.1 uncultured Chloroflexus sp.
GTATACTGCTATCCTTCGCAAGTCGAACAGGTTAGAGTTGTATTAGACCCGTCATTGTGTGCTTGACTTTGGGATAGAATGCGGCATAGAATAGTATGGAAAGATGTCTTCTCAATATGCCGGGGAAGGGGGGTGCGGGCGGTAGAGCCGCCGGCACACCCTCCATCTTCCCCTCCTAATTGAGAAGGTACGTGGAAAGCATAGCGGCATGGATTACAAAGATTATTACAAGATTCTCGGCGTTGAACGTAACGCTAGCACGGATGAGATTAAGCGCACCTATCGCAAGCTGGCGATGCAATATCATCCGGATCGCAACCCGGGGGATAAACACGCTGAAGAACGATTCAAGGAAATCAACGAAGCCTATCAAGTTTTGAGCGACCCGCAGAAGCGTTCCCACTACGACCAGCTTGGTGACTCGTACTCGCGCTGGCAGCAAAGCGGCGCACCGGGCGGGTTCGACTGGTCGCAGTGGTTTACTCCCGACATGCGTGGGGCTGGCGGACAGCCTGGAATGGGTCGGACAACCGTCCAATACGGCGACCTCGATGACCTCTTCGGCGAAGGCATGTTCTCGGACTTTTTCCGCGCCATCTTCGGTGGGATGGAGGTTGGCCCCGCGCCGCGCGGACGTGGACGTGCGCGCACCGCCCCCGTTTATCAGCAACCCGTGACCATCAGCCTGCGCGAGGCTTATGCCGGCACCACCCGTCAGATCAAGATGGATCATCGCCGCATCGAGGTCAAGATCCCGGCTGGCGCCCGCAGCGGGACGAAGGTGCGCGTCGCCGGCGGCGGCCCGGCAGGGGCTGGCGGCCAGCCGACCGACCTCTACCTGGTGCTGGATGTGGCCCCAGACCCAAACTTCGAGCGACAGGGCGATGACCTCCATACCCAAGTCGGCATCAGCGTCTTTGCCGCCATATTGGGTGGCGAGGTTCAGGTGGAAACCTTGAGCGGCAGGGTGATCCTGACCATCCCGCCCGGCACCCAGCCGGAACAGATTTTCCGCATCGCCGGTCGTGGAATGCCGCAGTTGAAGAATCCGCAGGCCAAGGGCGACCTGTTCGTGCGCGTCAAAGTCCAGGTGCCGCGCCAGCTCACTGCCAAACAAAAGGCCTTGCTGGAAGAGGCGGCGCGCCTGAAATAATAAATGGAGAAAAAGATATGAAAAAGAAGGTCTATTTACTGGTATTCCTCTCGGTGTTGGTACTTTCACTGGTAGCCTGCCAGTTGACTGGTATTACACCACTTCAATTGACCCCCTCACCAACTGTTGCGCCCCAGACAACCCTGGCACCCTTGCCCGGCAGTCAGACCGACCTGATCAGCCAGCAGGAGCGGATGGTGGCGATCTATGACCGAGTCAGCCCAGGCGTCGTAACGATCCAGACCTCCAAGGCAGACGGCACGCCAGTCGGCCTCGGCTCCGGATGGGTTTACAGCGCCGAAGGCTACATCGTGACCAACTATCACGTTGTGGAAGGAGCGGACAAGTTCGAGATAGACTTTCCCTCCGGCGATAAGATATTCGGGAACGTGGTCGGCACCGACCTAGATTCCGACCTGGCCGTGATCAAGGTGGATGTCCCGGCCGAGATATTGCATCCGCTCACCTTAGGCGATTCCGACCAGCTCAGGGTAGGGCAGACTGTGGTGGCCATCGGCAATCCGTTCGGGTTGAACGGCACGATGACGACTGGCATCGTCTCTGCGCTGGGCCGGACTCTCCAGTCGAACCGCCAAGCGCCCAATGGAAGCGGTTCTTATTTCTCGGCGGGCGACCTCATACAAACTGACGCCGCCCTCAATCCCGGCAATTCGGGCGGGCCACTGCTGAACCTGAACGGTGAGGTAATTGGCGTGAACCGCGCCATAAGCACGACCAGCACGACCAGTACAGGCGATCCAACCAATTCAGGGATTGGCTTTGCCATCTCGATCAACATTGTCAAACGGGTCGTGCCCTACCTGATCCGGGATGGGAAGTATGATTACCCCTATTTAGGCATCTCTTCGATTGATGCCCTGCCACTGCAATATCTTCAGGAAATGGGATTGAGACAATATACCGGCGCTTACGTGACCAGTGTGACGCCCGGCAGCCCCGCTGACCAAGCCGGGGTGCGTGCTGGCACACAGGCGACCAGCATCTCGAGTCTGAAGGCCGGTGGAGACCTGATTATTGCAATTGATGGGCATACCGTGCTGCGCTTCGACGATCTGCTCAAATACCTGTTCAATAATAAGTCGCCCGGCGATACGGTCGTGTTGACCGTTTTGCGCGGCGATCAGAAGGTGGACCTGACCTTGACCCTGGGCAAGCGCCCATAGTCAGGAACCCGTTTTCTCTGAGAAAACGGGTTTCTGATGACCTGGATAAACGCCCGTAGAACCTATCCGAATTGCTCTGGAGTCCGACAGCTTGCTGTCGAATTATGGGAGCAAGCTCCCTGACTCCAAGAATTACTCTGAAGGAGGTGGAACGCCGCTTTCTTGGCTGGCTCATCTGTTTCACCCGGCCAGACCGGTCATCCCTTGGGATGATCGAAAACTCACAGGAGGTTAACATGATTACTGATCGTGAACTGCAGGAATTGCTCAATTTTTCCAGCCCAGCGACGGTGCTCAGCGTCTACCTGAACACCGATCCAGTGGGAGGCAATGCCGAAGCGCACAAGTTGCGCTTACGCAGTATGCTCGAGGAGGTCGTTAGCCTGCCCGAAGATAAGGCCGCAGTATTGGAATATTTCGATCACGCGCACGAATGGAAAGGTCGCAGTGTAGCAGTCTTTTCCTGTACGGCGCGTGATTTTTTCCGCGCCTTCCCCCTGGCTGTGCCGCTGCGCAGCCGGGTGCGGGTGGGAGATCATCCCCACGTCAAGCCACTGGCAGATCTCTTGGACGCTTTCGGCGGATACGGCGTGGTGCTGGTGGACAAGCAGGGTGCACGACTGTTTTTGTTCCATCTTGGGGAGTTGATCGAACAGGAAGGTGTTTTGGGAGAGGAAGTCCGTCACACCAAACGCGGTGGGGCTTCGAGTATCCGAGGGCAGCGCGGCGGAGCCGCAGGACAGACGCGTTATTCGGAGGAGGTGGTTGACCGCAACATCAAAGATGCGGTGGAATTTGCCGTCCGCTTTTTCGAGGAGAACCGGGTGCGCCGCATCCTGATCGGCGGCACGGACGACAACGTGGCCCAGTTCCGCACACGTCTGCCCAAGACCTGGCAGAGTCTGGTGATAGGGACCTTCCCGATGAACATGACGGCGAAACACACCGAGGTATTGGCGCGTGCCATGGAAATCGGCCAACAGGCCGAACGTCGCCGCGAGGCGCGGCTGGTGGATTCGGCCATCACCAACGCGGCCAAGGGCGCGGACGGCGTCGTCCGCCTGGACGAGACGCTGAGCGCGGTCCACGAGGGGCGCGTCCAGACCTTGATCGTGAAAGAGGGCTACCGGTCGGCCGGTTACCAGTGCACTGGCTGCGGCTACCTGACCACGCAGAAAGTGGGTACCTGTCCTTTCTGCGGCAAGGATTTTGCCACGATCGAAGACGCGGTGGAAATGGCCGTCCGTAGAGTGATGCAATCCGGCGGGGATGTGGAGATCGTGCGCGACAATCCGTCGTTGGAGAAAGTAGGGATTGGCGCGCTGTTGAGGTACTAACGTAGGGGGTCTTGATATCCTCGCGGCCGGGGATCGCGCCTACCACCCCCCGCAAAGGATAGCCGTGATCGGGCGGCACCGGCCCGTAGTGCAGGACAGGGAACTTGAGCGTCAGCGCCTGGCCGGGAGGCAGGCGTCCTTCGTCGCGGACGCGTTCCTCTTCTTTGCGGCGGTCAGGACCTTCGAAGTTGAGCATAAGTGGAGTACTCCTGTCCGAATTATAGCACACTTGCCTTACGGTATAATCTTCTCATGCCCCGTATTTGCATCATCCCCCAGGCTACCAACGTGGGCGGTGTCACTTCTTTTCAGCGCAAGCTGGCGGCTGGACTGGCGCGGCGCGGCGTAGAGGTCTGTCACGATCTCGGCGATGTGCCTTACGAGGCCGTGCTGCTGACCGGCGGTACACGTCAGCTGCTCGCGCTCTGGCAAGTCAAACGGCGCGGCATTCCCATTGTCCAGCGGCTGGACGGGGTCAACTGGATTCACCGTCAGCGGCGCACGGGCTGGCGCCACACCCTGCGCGCCGAATACGGCAACCTGCTGCTGGCCATCCTCCGCGCCCGCCTCGCCAGCCGGATCGTCTACCAGTCCGAGTTCGTGCGCGGCTGGTGGGAGGATTGGTTCGGCGCGGCGCGCGCCTCGAGCGTTGTCATCCACAACGGCGTGGATTTGGAGATGTATTCGCCAGCGACTACCCCCCCCAGGGTGCTTCGCGAAGTCGCCACTATACCAGAGAAGTTTCGGTTGCTGATGGTGGAAGGCAGCCTGGTCGGGGGTTATGATCTGGGATTGGAATGGGCTGTCCGGCTGGCGGAGCTGCTGGCTGAGAGGCACAGCTTCCTCGAATTGATGGTCGTAGGCCGCCTCTCCCCGGACCTCCAGCCTGCGTGGCAGAACCGCAGCCGCGTGCCCATCCTTTGGGCCGGGACTGTGCCCAGCGAACGCATCCCCGAGATTGACCGCTCGGCGCACATTCTCTTCTCGGCTGACCCGAACTCGGCCTGCCCGAACTCGGTCATCGAGGCGCTGGCCTGCGGGTTGCCAGTGGTGGCCTTTGCCACCGGCGCTCTGCCCGAGTTGGTGACCGGCGACGCCGGCCGTCTGGTCCCGTATGGAGGCGATCCGTGGCAGATCGAGCCGCCCGACCTGCCCTCCCTGGCTGCGGCTGCGGCGGAAATCCTTGCCGATCTGCCGCGCTTCCGGAGCGCGGCGCGGGCGCGTGCCGAGAAAGCGTTTTCGTTGGAGAGAATGGTGGATGCGTATTTGGAGGTGATGTTAGGAAGTGAGGCATGATACGTGATAAGTGAGTTGTGATTGCCTAATCTCAGGAGCGAACGAAACCGTAGTGACGACTTCAGTCGTTCGGTGAAA
>CAYZIQ010000170.1:0-4911 GCA_964478375.1 uncultured Chloroflexus sp.
GCCAATTGCTATTCCAATTTGATCTTTTTTGCGCTGCCAAGGTCCAGAACTTGTCTTTTCGACACGCCGGTGGTGGTAACCTGGCTAACGGTGCAGATGAAAGCCACGGATTCTTCCATGTCAATGATTGCGATTTTGTCGCCTTTCCGCAGCTTGTCTTTCTCCATGTAGATCGGAGTCGCCAGGACAACCTTTACGGGAACGTGGTTTACAATGTCAACGTAGCGCCCAGTGGTATGCGCAGCGACCGCGCCGTGGGCCTTTATCTGATCAATAATGGTACGTTTACTCATTTCACTGTTCTCCTTTTTCTGGATTGTTACTACATGTGGTGCAAAGTGAACTGGGTTGGTTTCTCTTCCAACTTTTTCAGCTACGGCCTCAGCCTCCACAGACCGGCGTCGGCGCCGCGAAAGACAGCGACCCACACTGTCCCTGTACCGTCCACGGCAACCTCGCAAGCCTCGGCAGCCAGTTTGGCGAGAGACTCAGCCTCCTCTGGTGTCCGGCGATAGACATTCCCCTGGATGCACACCCAGGCGGTCCCATCGGTGCTAAAGGCTAAACTTGGAGGTGACTCATAGACAGTCCCCTCGTCAAGTAATGGCAGCCACGCACCACCTTTCATGAAATAAGCTGACGTTGAAAAGCAACCCGCTCCACCGCAGCGCAGGATGCTGACCCAGGGGTCGCCCGCCGGGTCCAGGTCAAGGCTGGTGACGATCTGTCGGCGGTCCCAAGCGGGCAGCGGGATCTGCGTCCAGTCCCCACTGACGGGATCGTATTGCAGCAGAGCGTCAAACGCGCCAACCCGCATTCGACCAGCCGCGTCCCGCTCGATATCGAACACGCACTGCCCTTCAGTATCTGGGATCGCGTTCCAGTTCCCGTTCTTGAACCAGCGGACACCCTGCCCCTCGAATCCTTCTCCCATCCCGATGCAATCTGCTACCCAAATGGACCCGGACGGCGAGCGCTCTACATCGGTCAGGTAGTGGCCCTGATAATCCGGATCTGCGGCTGTGAAACCTATATCCACAGCGGTGGACGATATCCACCTTCCCGATTGTGGATCGAAGCGGCGTAAATCATCGCCTCCGGTTGCCAGCCAAACGTTCCCTTGCGGATCGGTCGCCAGGCCATCGCCAAAGGTGTCACCGACTGGTGCATACCAGCCCTGATCCGAACCATAAACGTTCCAGAGAGAACCATCGTAAGCCGTAATCCGTTCACCGCCCGGCCAAAGGCCCCATACTCTGCCAGCGTCATCTTCGCCAAAGATATGGCTGAGTGGCTGATCGTAGATTGTTTGAAAGCCCCCAGCAGAACGTAGGAAGACGCCGCTGCTACTGGCAACCCATAACACGCCCTCTGGCGAAACCCACAGATCATAGATCTCGCCTGAGGGAATACCGTCCGAGCCGGTCACGGCCTGGAGCGGGCCGCGCGTTTGTGCAACTGGGAGCACTGGCGTGTACGTGGCACAGGTGGTACCGCATCCGCCGGGACAGAGGCTGGGGCAATAATACGTTTCACTGGTGCCGATAGCGCATGGCGGCGGTGTGCACAGGATCATGTAGGTAGCAGTCGGGGTAGCCGTTGTGGTAGGCATTGTGGTGGGTGTGTCTGTTGGCAAAGGAGCAGCAGTGACAGTGAGGGTGGGCGTCGCCGTCGCACCGTTGAGGTTGCATGAGGTGAGCAAGATAATAAAGAGCACGGAGACAAGTATCGCGGCACTCGCGCTGAATCTATCCCTGTTCATCGGCAACTCCTTCTTGCGTTTGCTGTAACACCCTTTGGATCACCTTCAAGAGCGGACCGCGCTGCTCGAAGCCGCTCTCGCCCAGGTCGCTCAAGCCGAGATAGACGCGCGCCCGGCAGCGGCGTAGGAGACCGGTCACCAGGCGGGCCAGGGTTTGCTGATTGGCCGCGACTTCGTCAGCGTCACTCCACGGGCGTCCGTGTTCCCAGTGACGCGAGAGTACGTAGGGATGGGTCAACGGCTGGAACAAGCGCTCGCCCCAGCCGCCAGAGCCGGGATCGAGCCAGAACTGGACCGTCACCGGGCGGTTCATCATCAGGAAGGTATGCGCCGGAGCGACCAGCACGGCATTCGTTATCACTGCTTCGACGCGCCAGGCTTCGAGATACTGCGCGGCAATGACGCCATCTTGCAGCATGGTGAGGTATTCTTTGCCGATATCCGGACTCCCGGATTCGTCGGCGCCCAGACTCCCGGGGTCTTTGAGACCCCGGGAGTCTAAGCCTAGTGCAGGTTCCATCGCCCAGCGGAACTTCTGGGCAGATTCGACCAGGCTGGCCGCCACGCGCGCCGCGTCCAGGTTGCGGTGGAAGCCGAAACCCGGCTGGGAGAGAAGTTCCCCAAAAAGCCGTCGCAAGAAATGATCGAGTGGCAAAGGTTCTTCTTGACGGCAAGCTAAAAGCCAATCCCGCAGCGACGAATAACGCGCGCCCAGGACGAAAGTGATGCGCTCCTGGACCTCGGGCTTGATCTGATCGAAGGGCGAGAGCGAAAAGTCACGCGGCCGGTAGACGATTTCCGCTAATAATCGTGCCCGCACGAGATCCATGTCTTCGATGGCTAGCATGAAGGCGTAAGCCACGTCGAATTTGCTCGGGCGGGTGTCCCAGCCCGGATGAGCCAGCGCGGCCAGGGTCAGCAGGGCTTGCGCCGCGGGTTCGTCACGCAGCGAACGGGACGGACGGTGTGAACGGACCGGCACGCGCCGCACCTCCAGCCGGTTTATCAGCGAAAAGCGCAATGCATCCGAGAGATAGGGCGCCAACACGACAATCTCGGACGGGGGAAGCTGATCGTCGGAGATCAGGCGTGCGATCTCGTCCGAGACCCAATCCAGCATCTGAGGGTAGAAACGGGAGTCGGAGGGAAAGGCCAGAACCCCCATCCTCTCCCCCCAAGGGGGGAGGGGCGCAGGGATAGAGGTCGGCGCAATCACGTCACCAAGCGAAATTGCCAGATGTGCGATCTCTTCCGATATGACGAACGACTCTTCCAACCCCACCTGTTCGTCACACAACTCGCGCAGCGCCCAGGCGGACTCGGGGTCCGCGCCCAGGAAGCGACGGTAGCCGCCGCCCTGGTCGTAGATCAGCAAAGCGGAGTCGAAACTGGGCAGCCACTCACGGATCAGGTCGTGGGCGCGCGGCGTGTCTTCTTCCAGGTTGTCGAAAATCAGGTAGCGATAGGTACGCGTGAGAAAGTCGCGCACAGCCGAGTTGGGCCAGAGATGGGCCCAGAAGATTTCCAGTTGCAGCGAGAAATCCAGCAGATTGTGGGCGAGGCAGTAACTCCGAAAGCGGTTGGCGCAATCCTGGGCATCGGCGTAGACGCGGCGCTGGGCCGGGTCGCCGATCCAGGCAGAATCCAGACGCTCGCCGATTTGGGTATGGGGAAAACCAACCACGGCGGACTTGTTCAGGTTGTCGAGGATCTGGCTGTACAGGCGGTTGCGGTCAATGGTGACCGACTCGAAGTAGCCCTCTTCGAGCAGCGGACGGACGAGGCGGGCCATGTAGTACTGCGCCGTTTCGAGGGTCAGGAAGACCGGCGGCCGGTCGGGATGGGCGAAACCGGCCGCTTCGGCGGCCAGCGGCCAGAACAGGTCGGTCATGCGGCGGGCCAGACCGCCGACGGTCAGCACGTTGACCTGTCCGCCTGCGGCAAGGCTAGGTTGACTTAAGGCGTTCACGTAGGGCGCGGCCAGCGTCCGTTGCGGAGCGAGCACGAGCAGCGCGTCGGCGGGGATTCCCCCTGCGAGCAGATGTAACATCCGTTCCACGCCGGCAGTCGTCTTACCGCAGCCAGCCGGACCGGAGAGGAAAAGCCTGGCGTTGACTGGAGATTCGATAACGGCAAGTTGTCCCGGAGTCAGATCGAGCATAGCTCAAGATTAGCGAAAGGCGTGGGGTTTCTCAGCCGGCCGGCGTGGGTGTTTCGATGGGTTGGAGCATCTCCTCGGGCGGGGTCGTGTTGTAAGTGCTGCCACTGTAACCGATGCTGCACACACCGATGTCCTTCTGGATAACACAGGACGAGATATCACCGCTGGCAAGCAAGCCGATCAACATGGGCAGATCCCTGGGTAGATCGGTGAGCAGGATCAAGGTATTACTGACCACGCCGGGTTTGTACAGCATCAGGCCGATGCCGGCGCGACCGACCTGACCGAAGCCGGGAATGGTGATCGAGGTCGGGTCCTCGAGACCCAAATCGAACGATCGGATGTAGCGATCCAGGTCATCGGATGGTGTCAGCAAACCCAAGACAATCGTATCCTCCCCGCTGACTGCTTTGGGCACGACGAGGAGGGAGGTATTCGTCCATTGAAGGGCACTCTGCAAAGATGCGACCGGGGCTAGCAAATCGGCGGTCATTTGCAGATCGCCGACGGTCAGCAGGTTGACTTGGTGTCCAAAAGGGAGCGCAATCCATAATAGAACGTGACGGACTTGCTCCCAGGTGACTTCCCGGTTGCCAAGCTTCATATCAACCTCCTTCGAGCCAGATAATAGATCTATTTGTATCACCTCAATAAACTGGAGAGTCCCCTTCTTTTGAGAAGACACATCTATTGCATCCAGCATAATGGAATCGAATAGATTTGTCAATCGCCATTCGATTTTCGTCCTCCTCAGCCGTTGACATCCCCATACCCTACAGGTATAATATCGTCTGTCTCTGCCCCGGCAGCAGTTCGCTGGGGCGGTTGCTTGTATCCCGGCTTCCCCGTCTCCCGGCGTAGGGAAGGGACCCCGCAGACCGAAACAGGCCCAGGGTCCGAATCCGTACCGCAGGGTAACCGGCGAAGCGAAGACCAGGAGTGAAAGAAAAATGAAATATGCGATTGTAGAAAGCGGCGGCAAGCAGTA
>CAYZIQ010000171.1:0-1342 GCA_964478375.1 uncultured Chloroflexus sp.
GTGGCTGCGGCAGGCCAAGCTCAACGAGCTGCCCCAACTGTGGAACGTGCTCAAGGGCGAAATGAGCCTGGTGGGTCCGCGCCCGGAGGACCCGGAGATCGCGGCCGCCTGGCCGGAAGAAATACGCCGCGAGATACTCTCTGTCCGCCCAGGCATCACCAGTCCGGCCTCGGTGATGTACCGCGACGAGGAACAACAGTTGAGCAACGGGATGGTAATGGATCAATATCTGGGTGAGATTCTGCCCAGCAAGCTGCGACTGGATCAGATCTACGTGCGCAACCGCAGCTTCATGGTGGACCTGGATGTCATCTTCATGACCTTCGTCTCCCTGCTGCCCAGGCTGCGCGGCGAGACCATCCCTGAGCACCTGCTCTTTTGGGGGCCGTTCTCCCGCCTGTTCTCCCGTCATCTGAGCCGGTTCGTGATGGATATTCCCATTGCCTTCCTGGCCGTGAGCATTTCCGGCCTGCTCTGGCGGCTATCTGGGCCGCTCAACCTGGGCGTGGGGAGGGCGCTGCTTTTCGCCCTGGGGATCGCCTTGCTTTTTGGGGTAGTCAATGCTCTGCTCGGATTGAACCGATTGGATTGGGCGCGAGCGCCTTCGGGCAATGTTCTGTTATTGGCGGCTTCGAGTGGGATTGCCATCCTCATCCCGCTGTTCCTGGATCGCGCTTTGTCAGCGTTACCCGACTTGCCGCTGGGCCTATGGGTCACCGCGGGAACCCTGGCCTTCTTCGGCTTCGTAGTCCTCCGCTATCGCCTGCGCCTGCTGACCGGCCTGGCATCCCGCTGGCTGCGATTGCGCGGTGAAACTACTCGCCTGGGCGAGCGTGTCCTGATTGTCGGCGCTGGCGAGGGGGGTTATATCACTACCTGGCTGCTGGGCCGCCGCGAGTTCGCTTCGGCCTTTACCATCGTGGGCATTGTAGATGACGACCCGCGCAAGGTTGGCTTGCGCATGGATGGCTACGAAGTCTTGGGGACGACCCAGGATATCCCCGCTTTGGTCAAGCAGCGGGATATCAAGCTGGTGCTCTTTGCCATCGGCGAGATTACTTCCAAGAGGCGAAAGGCTATCCTGGATCTGTGCCAACAGGCGGGTGCGCGCATGGTGGCGGTGCCCGATCTGCTCGGTGCCATGCGGATCAGTTTGCGAGCTGCGACCTCGGCAGAAGGAGGTGTGGCTTTATCACACCGGGGCGGCGCAATCCCTGCTGCGGTGGTGTTATCCTGGCTGGCGGAAGTGGAGGCGCTGGCCCGCCCGGACAACCAAAAGCTGTTGGATTACCTGGCCCGCATCCGCGCTGAATTGACCAAGTGACTTGTATGTCATTGCGAG
>CAYZIQ010000171.1:1442-2994 GCA_964478375.1 uncultured Chloroflexus sp.
TTACCTGGCCCGCATCCGCGCTGAATTGACCAAGTGACTTGTATGTCATTGCGAGCGATGGTCGAGTAGCCCTGAACGTTCTTTGTGAAGGGCATATCGAGACCGAGCGAAGCAATCCCCTTGGCCCTCACCTACCCCCGCTTCGCACCCCCTTCCTCTCCCAAGATTGGGAGAGGAAGGGGGCTGGGGGGATAGTGAGGGCAGTAACAAGCATAAGAGCCCTCATGGCAAATTATTGGCATAACAAACACATCCTGGTCACCGGCGCGGGCGGATTCATCGCCAGCCACCTGGTGGAAGAACTGGTCGCGCAAGGCGCACAAGTGCGCGCTTTCGTGCGCTATAACTCACGCGGCGATCCGGGTCTGCTCTCGCTCCTGCCGCCGGATACGTACGCACAGCTCGAGGTCATTGCTGGGGATTTGCGCGATCTGCCGGCCGTCAAGGATGCCATGCGCGGCGTCAGCCACGTCTTCCACCTGGGCGCGCTGATCGCCATCCCCTATTCCTATGTTCATCCGGCCGAGGTGGTCGAGACGAACGTCATCGGCACGCTGAACGTGCTGCTGGCAGCGCGTGAGAGCGGCGTGGCGCGGGTGGTGCATACTTCGACGAGCGAAGTCTATGGCACCGCCCGTCACGTCCCAATTGACGAAGGCCACCCGTTGCAGGGTCAATCGCCTTACTCGGCCAGCAAGATCGGGGCGGATAAACTGGCCGAGAGTTTTTACTGCGCCTTCGATTTGCCCGTCGTCACGATCCGGCCCTTCAACACCTATGGGCCGCGACAATCAGCCCGGGCGGTCATCCCGACGATCATCACCCAGGCGCTCACCCAGCGTACGATCCGCCTGGGGAATCTGGAGGCGCGCCGCGACCTGACCTATGTTTCTGACACGGTAGAGGGGTTCATCAAGGTAGCCAAGGCGCAAGGCATAGAAGGGGAGACGTTCAACCTGGGCACAGGGGTCGAAATCCGCGTGGGTGATCTGGCTCAGAAAGTGATGACGTTGGTGGGCAAGCCTGTCAAGATTGTGGTGGAGCCTGAACGGTTGCGCCCCGAGAAGAGCGAGGTAGAACGGCTGCTTTCGGACAATCGTCTGGCGCGCGAGCGGTTGGGGTGGCAGCCGCGGGTATCTTTGGAAGAGGGGCTGAGAAAAACGATCGAGTGGATCAAGGAACACCTGGATCGGTATCAGGTTGGGAAATATGTGGTATAGGGGAGCGTGGTAAAATTATCCAAGGAGAGTTGAAAATGAGCGAAGCAATTTTATTGGAAAGTACACGCCAGCTCCTTGACCAATCTCCCATAGATGGCAAAGATACTGACGCGAAAGTCCGCCAATTGTTGAGGGCAGAATACCTGCGCCGTCTTGGGCAGTATCGCCGGGTCGTTCAATCATTAGCGCAAAAATACGGTATGAGTTTTGATGTGTTTGCTAAGGAGCATATCATTCAACAACAGGGGTTTTCGTGGGAGGTCGAGTCTGACGCCATGGATTGGGAAACAGCGGTTAGTGGGATAAAAACGCTCGAAGCGAGGTTGGAAGAA
>CAYZIQ010000171.1:3094-4889 GCA_964478375.1 uncultured Chloroflexus sp.
TGGAGGTCATGATTCGCCAGCTCAAGCGCAGCGGCGTGGACGAAATTACCCTGACTGTCGGTCATCTGGCCAATCTTTTGCAGGCCTTTTTCAACGATGGCTCGAAGTATGGCGTCAAGATTGATTACTCCTTCGAAGATAAACCTCTGGGGACCGTTGGCCCGTTGTCGCTGATCCCCCGGCCAGGGGAGGCTTTTTTCGTCACCAACGGGGATGTGCTCACTACCCTCGATTTGCAAAAGTTATATGCTGCTCACCTGGCCTCGGGGGCGATTGCAACAATTGCCACTCACCGGCGGCATATCAAGATCGAACTGGGTGTGATCGAATTCGACGCCAATCAGCGGGTGAACGCTTATACAGAGAAGCCGGTGCTCGATTATGCGGTCAGCATGGGTATTTACGTGTTCGAGCCGCACGTCATTGACTTCATCCCCCCAAAACAATATTTCGATTTCCCCAATCTGGTTCAGGTACTGCTGGCGAGCGGCGAAAAGGTGCAGGCTTTTCCCTTCGATGGGTACTGGCAGGACCTGGGCAATCCGCAGGATTACGAGCAGGCTGTCCAGGATTTCGAGAAGATGCGGGCTGAATTTCTAGGTGAGGAGTAAAGGAGATGGAATGGCGCGTGCCGCTTTCGGATATTGATCTGGGTGAAGGGGAAATTCGAGCTGTCACCGATGTCCTGATGTCGAAATGGCTGACCATGGGCGAGGTCACGCAGCGCTTCGAGCAGGCGTTTGCTGAATACCTGGGCGTGAAGCATGTCTTTGCCGTCTCCAATGCGACCGTGGCCTTGCACCTGGCGAACGCCGCGCTGAGGATCGGCCCCGGCGACGAGGTGATCGTCCCTTCGTTGACGTTCGTCGCCACTGCGAACGCAGTGAAGTACACGAACGCGATGCCTGTTTTTGCGGATATCGCCAGTGATGTTGATCTCGATATTTCGCCCGCGTCGGTCGAAACGGCGATTACACCTGCCACCAAGGCCATCACGGTGATGCACTACGGCGGCTATCCGTGCGATATGGCTGCTATCAATGCGATTGCTCGCGAGCGTGGCCTGGCGGTGATCGAAGATGCTGCTCATGCGCCCGGCACGCAACTCGACGGAAAGAAAGCCGGGACTTTCGGGGATGTTGGCTGCTTCAGCTTCTTCTCAAACAAAAACTTGGCGACTGGCGAGGGTGGCATGATTGTCACGGATCGGGATGACCTGGCCGAGCAGATTCGCCTGATGCGTTCGCATGGGATGACCACCCTCACCTGGGACCGCCATAAGGGACATGCTTACTCGTACGATGTTGTAACCCTGGGCTATAACTATCGCATTGACGAGATGCGTGCTGCTCTGGGGCTGGTGCAATTATCGAAACTGGAGAAGAACAATGCCAGGCGTGGCGAAATCACGGCGCGTTATTGGGAGGCCTTCGCGGGGGCGAAACTTACTTTGCCCTTCCGCCACCCGCGCGGGCAATCGGCATTCCACATTTTCCCGATACTACTCCCTCACGGTGTGAACAGGATACAGTTCATTGATAACCTGCGAGCAAAGGGGGTACAAACCAGCATTCATTATCCGCCTGTGCATCAATTCAGCTATTACCGGGAACAGGATCCTAGTGTTCGGCTGCCCATTACCGAGGATGTTGCTGCGCGCGAAGTAACCTTGCCGCTCTATCCGACCATGAGTGATGAACAAGTTGAGATCGTCATTGAGGCCGTGTTGAGCGCATTGGAAGATCGTCAACCCACTGCATCCAACCTGGGGCACTAGACGGGCGATTGACCTGAG
>CAYZIQ010000172.1:0-4832 GCA_964478375.1 uncultured Chloroflexus sp.
TTATCCTTACGGATAGATACCCGTTTTCTCCAAGAAAACGGGTATCTGGAGGAAATTGTGGAAACAACAACAATCATCATCAAGGATCTCACCAAACGTTTCGGCCATGTCGTTGCGGTCAACGACGTCAGCCTGACCATCGAGCCTGGCGCCTTCCTGACCCTTTTGGGTCCTTCCGGGTGCGGTAAGACGACCCTGCTACGCTGCGTGGCCGGTCTGGAAGAGCCGGATGAAGGCGAGATTTATATCGGTAATAAGCTGGTATTTTCTCACCGCCAGGGCATATCACTACCCCCTGGCCAGCGAAACCTGGGGCTGGTCTTCCAGAGCTATGCTTTGTGGCCGCATATGACCGTTTATAAAAACATGACCTTTGCACTGGAAATCCAAAAACTGCCAAAAGCAGAAAGGGATAAGCGGGCTAAGGAGTCACTGGCTGAGGTGCGCATGGAAGGGTATGAAGATCGCTATCCACGCGAGATGAGCGGCGGACAGCAGCAACGCATCGCCCTGGCGCGTATGCTGGCTTATCGCCCCAAAGTCTTTTTGATGGATGAACCGCTCTCCAACCTGGATGCTCGTCTGCGCATGGATATGCGTGCGGAACTGAAACGCCTGCACCATATTTCCGGGGCGACCACGATCTACGTTACCCACGACCAGATTGAAGCGTTGACCATGTCTTCCAACATAGCTGTGATGAAGGAAGGGGTCATTCAGCAGATGGACACCCCCGATCACATTTACCATTACCCGGCTAATCTATTTGTGGCCGATTTCATTGGCAATCCCAAAGTCAATCTGCTGGACGGCATTGTGGATGGGCATAACTCGGTTGACCTCGGCGAGTTTAAGATCGCTATTGATACAAAGAACGCATCCGGCAAAGTGGTAGTTGCTGTGCGTCCAGAAGATATCGCCATCTCGACCACACCTGTCCAGGGAGCTGTGGAGTTCACTGCTTACTCCGTCCTGCCCTCGGGAGCCGATTCCACTATTATTGCCCATCGGGCAGATATGGAGATCACCGTCAAAGTAATAGGCACCAGCAAGATCAAGATGGACGACAAGATCTGGCTGAAATTTGACCCGGCAACTCTGAACCTGTACGACAAAGAGAGCGGAAATCTGGTCGCCTCTGAAAACTAACTAGAGCGGGCTGCTTTCTCCGTATTCTGACCATCACAAGAGGCAAAGGAGTAGGGGAAAAGCAGAAATAACTCAACTTGGCCATGAGCCATCTCCTGGTCAAGCGTTTGGCACGGTCTGGAGACTTTGCAGACAGCTTCTATGATATCCAGGGCCGTGTGAAAGGAGGGTCAATCGGATAAATAAGCGTGCCTTCTCTTGCCGTTGACCAGCAAACCTATTCTGGAACCAACAGGAGGAAAAATGAACGCGTTCAGAAAAATCCTAGTGGTCTGCCTGCTAACCACACTCTTGGCGGCCTGTGGCGCCCAGCCTACGGTGGCGCCGACAGCCACAGCCGTGCCCAAGCCTACGGCGGCACCCCCGACGGCTACACCCGTTCCCCCGCCCACGGTGCCCCCGACAGCTACACCCGTGCCCACCTTAACCGCCGACGAAGCCTGGCTGAAGGCGGCTCAGCTTGGTCCATATGCACCCGCCAAGCAGGATTGGGCGGCGATCGAAGCGGCAGCAAAAAAGGAAGGGAAGGTGGTTGTCTACGCCAACTCTTCCCGCATTGCCGATGTGAAGAAGACATTCGAAGCAAAATACCCCGGGATCACGCTTGAGGGAAGTGATCTTGGGGGAGACGACGTGCTGCTCAAAACGCGCGAGGAGCAAAAATCCGGGGCTTACGTCGAGGATGTGTGGTTCAGCAGCAGTTCCTCAGGAGACGTCGTCAACGATTTACTGCCCAAGCACTATCTATGGAGCTTTGTTCCCGACGCCGTGGTCTCGGTGATCCCGCAGGCGGCACGCGACCCGGTGCTTGTTTCCAGGTACGGGGTTCGTGTTCTGGGCTACAACTCCGAGCTGAACAAGGCCTGCCCGATCAGCAACTGGTGGGAATTGACTGAGCCAGCGTGGAAAGGCAAAGTCCATATCGAGGATCCGATGACTGATGCCAGCACGATGGGCATCCTGACCACTATTGCCTCCCATGCCAAAGAGCTGGCGGCGGCCTACAAGGACAAATACGGCAAGGACCCCGTTCTGGACGCGGACACCCCCGATGCCGGCTGGCTGTGGGTCAAAATGTTTGCCAAGAACAAACCGGTCATGGAGCCGGGAGGCGATGAAGTCACGGCCGCCACTGCCTCAAAAGGAATGAAGGACAACTTGGTCGGCTTCACCTCCTATTCCAAGTACCGGAACACGCAGAAAGGCACAGTAGTCTGGGAGCCCTGCATTGGTCTCAAACCCGTCATCGGCATCCAGACAGCGTCCTACCTGGCCATCGCCAATCGCGCGCCGCACCCCAACGCTGCCAAACTATTCATCAACTATGTCGCCAACGATCCAGAGGGCTTTGCCCCTTGGACCGTCGTTGGCGATTACTCCCCGCGCACCGATTGGGCCTCCCCTAAAGGCGCCATTGCTTACAAGGATCTGAGCCAATACGCCTGGACCATTGATGAGGTGTTTGTCTACAAAACGATCACCAAGATGCGCGACTTCTGGGCTCTCAACGCGCTCAAGTAACATCGTGGTTGCGCGGACGTTGCGTAAGCGTCCGCGCAACTTCTCCTGGCCTTTGTGGAGATTTTCATCTTGTCCGGCTTAGCTCTATCCACCATGTGGGGCATCGGCCGATTCCCAAATCTGGCCGATTTTTTCTGTGCTGCCCAAGCCTTGGGCTTCACCCGCTTCGAGTTGAATCACGCGGTGGATTCGGCCATGCTGCACGGCCTGAATCTGAATAGCCATCAGATCGTCAGTCTTCATGAGCCTTGCCCGGCCGACATCTCGGTGGCGGCGCTCCGGGAACGCAACTGGCTAGTCTCCTCGCCGGACGAGGGTAATCGCCGGCGGGGCGTAGAGGCCATTCAGCGCAGCATTGACCTGGCGGGTGCGTTGGGCGCTCAGGTGGTCATCGTCCATCCCGGCCAGGTAGATATAGACACCACGCTGGAGAAAAAGTTAGCCCAACTGTACAAGGCTGGCCAGTCCGACCAGCCCGCCTACGCCGAAATCAAGGCGCAACTGGTCGCAGCACGCGCCGCCCAGGCGGAGATCAACCTGCACGCCGTGCGCCGCAGCTTGCGGGAGCTGGCTGAGTACGCTGCCCGGCAGAGAATCCGGCTGGGGCTGGAGAACCGCTATTATTACCACGAGATCCCCCTGCCTGACGAACTGGAGGCTCTGCTCAGCCTGGATTACGACGAGGTGATCGGCTACTGGTACGATGTTGGCCACGCGCAAACCTTGGAGCAACTTGGGTTCTGTCCCCACGAAGAGTGGCTGAGACGTTTTGCACCCCGCATAATCGGTGTCCATCTGCACGATGCCGTGGGTATTAATGATCACCGTGCCGCTGGGTTTGGCCAAGTAGATTGGAACATGGTGGCTCGCTATCTACCAGCCGAGGCGCTGCGCACCTGTGAATTTCAAAACGACCACTCGCCGCAGCAGGTGGCTGCTGGGGTGAAGTGGCTGGTGGAGAAAGGGTTTGGGCGAGAACCATGAGGACATCGGTTGAGATTCGTGCTGTCGTCTTTGACATGGGCGGCACGTTGGAAGATGTTTACTACGACGACGACTGGCGCTTGAAGGCGACGCCTGGCTTTCGGGAAATACTGGCCAAGCACGATCTTGATCCTGGGCTATCTATCCCCGACCTGTACGCCGTCATCAAGGCTGGAATGACAAAGTACGGCGCGTGGCGCGAGAAAACAGAACAAGAAATGCCACCAGAGCAGGTGTGGAGTAGATTCGTCTTTAAGAAGAATCAGGGCTGGCCTAAAGAGAAACTCGCGGCCATTGGCGAGGAACTGGCCTTCTATTGGGACACGCGCTTTTCCCACCGCATGTTGCGTCCCGAGTCCCGTGAGGTTCTCGCTGCCCTGCATGGGCGCGGTTTTCGCCTGGGCGTGATTTCGAATATCCTGAGTCGCCAGATGGTACCGTTCAAACTCGATGAATATGGATTGACACGTTACTTTCCAGTCGTGCTGGCGAGTGCGTCGTTCGGCTGGCGCAAGCCGAGCCCGCATATTTTCCTGGAGGCAACGCGCCTGCTGGACCTGCCTCCCGCGGCCTGCGCCTACGTGGGAGATACGGTGTCACGTGATGTCATCGGGGCGCGGCGCGCGGGCTACGGCCTGGTAATCCAGATCAAATCGTTCTTGACCGGCATGGCCGATAAAGCGAGCGTCACTGAACAACCCGACGCGGTCGTCCAGAATCTGCTAGAGGTTGTTGACCTCGTCACTCTATCCTGAAAGGTGGAGCAAATGATCCCTGAGATCGAAGCCATTTTTTTAGACGTGGGCAACACGCTGCGGGTTGTGGTGGAAGATGAGTCGTTCCAGGCCCAAGCCAGACAGCAGCTCATGACCTTGATCGGCGCACAAGAGCTCCCCCGAGACTTTCTTCGAGCGACTGGATGATAGATGGAAATTCTACCGGAAGTGGTCGTTCGATAATCTGACCGAAGCATCCGAAAAGGAATTGTGGACACGCTTTATGCTACCAGATTTTCCAGCCGATAAGATTGCGCCGTTAGCAGGTAAACTGACTCGCCTGTGGCGCGACAAGGATGGGCGCCGAGTCCCGCGGCCGGATGTCAAACAAGTAGTCATCGAACTGAGCAAGCGGGGCTACTGCCTGGGGATTATCGCCAACACCATCACCGAGACGGAAAT
>CAYZIQ010000173.1:0-4769 GCA_964478375.1 uncultured Chloroflexus sp.
ACCCGTGGGTGAGCATTGATCCTATCCTTGCCATCCTCAAGCTCTCGGCCATCAGCCATCTGCCATTAGCCACAGTCGCCATCTCGCCCATCATCGGCGGGAGGGCGGTCAAAGGACCGGCGGCGAAGATGTACGCCGAGTTGGGAATCCAGCCATCGACGCTGGCCGTCGCCCGACATTACGGGGCGCGGCTGACACACTTCGTCCTCGATAAAGTTGACCAATTGCAAGCTGCCGAAGTGGAAGCGATGGGCATCCGGGCTCTGGTCACAGACACGCTGATGAAAACTCCCCAAGACCGGCGCAGATTAGCCCAAAATGTGCTAAACTTTATTCGCTCCACAATGCCATCGCGCTGAAGAACAGGAGCACAGGAAAACCGGAACACTGAATTCATGACCATCTGGGCCATCGTCCCTGTCAAGCCTTTGCGGCGCGGTAAAAGCCGCCTGGCTGGTATGCTGACGGAAGACCAGCGCACCCGTCTGAACCGCTACCTGCTCGAGCACACCCTGACGACGCTCAACGAGGTCTCCGAAATTGAACATACCCTGGTCGTCAGCCGCGACCCGGCCGCCCTGGCCCTGACGCGTGAGATGGGCGGGCGCACCGTTTTGGAAGATGGCGCACCGCAGTTCAACACCGCCATCCAGCGTGCCACAATCGTGGCAAAAGCGCACGGCGCACACGCGGTGCTGGTGCTGCCAGCTGACATTCCCCTGCTCAATGCCAAAGAGTTGCGCCGACTGCTCAAACTCGGACGGAAACCGCCCGCCGTCGTCATCGCACCAGACCGGCGGTTGGATGGCACCAACGGGCTTTTCGTCAACCCGGCTGGGCTAATCGAGTACGGCTACGGACCGGGTTCGTTCCAGCGTCACAGCGAGCGGGCAAGGGAGGTCGGCGCGAAACTGGAAGTGGTCAACTCCGAGCAGCTGGGACTCGACCTGGACCTGCCAGAGGATCTAGAGCTGCTCGGAGGTCTGGAGAAACTCAACTTGGAAGGTACTCGGTAATTCGAAATCCAACCACAGATGAAAGGGATGAACACAGATTTAAGAGGTGCAATTATGGAGAAAAGAACCCCCGATTCACTCATCATGACTAAACACCAGCTCCAGGCAGAACTGCTACGCTGCGAATATTGTGAGGAGAAGCCGTGCAAGGCAGCCTGTCCGGCCAATTGCTCGCCAGCCGATTTCATCATGGCGGCGCGCGTTGGAAATCCCTCGGATTTCAAGCGTTCGGCCGGCGAGATCATGCGCAACAATCCGCTCGGCGGCGTGTGCGGCATGGTCTGCCCGGATAAGTTCTGCATGGCGGCCTGCACGCACAAAAAATTCGATGGGGCGATCAATATCCCCTTTGTCCAGGCAACCGTGGTTGAGCTGGCAAAGCGGATGGGCAGCCTCCCCAAACTGAACGTCCCTGCCTCCAACGGGAAGAAGGTCGCGGTGGTGGGCGGCGGCCCGGCCGGACTTGGGGCTGCTTCCGCCCTGGCGCAGATGGGCTACACCGTGGACATCTTCGAGAGCCGCGACCGTCTCGGCGGGATGATGAACCTGATCCCCGAGAAGCACCTCGACCAGAAGGCGGTCGAGACCGACATCGAGTTCCTGCTTGCGTGCGGCGCGATCCAGGTCAAAACCGGGATAAAGATCGAAGACCCTAAGAGCCTGCTGGCGCAGGGCTATAACGCGGTTTGCGTGGCAGTGGGCTTATGGAAACCAATCACGCTCGGCATCGAGAACGAAGACCTGGCGATCAAGATGGTTGACCTGCTCTCCAACCCGGCCGAGTACAGCTTCGAAGGGCGCGCGGCGGTAATCGGCGGCGGGGCGACGGCGCTGGATTGCGCCATCACCGCCAAAGAGCGCGGCGCACAGCACGTCGAGCTGTTCATGCTCGAAAAGCTGTCCGAGATGCCGCTGGCTGCCAAAGAACGGAAAGAGTTGATTGATCTCGATATCGAGGTCAACGGGCGGATCCGCGTCAGCAAGATCAGGAAAGAAGGAAAAAGGATTTCGGGGATCGAGACAGTCAAGGTCCAGCTTCCCGACGGGCAGCCTTTCAGCCCGGCCAACGTGCGCGACCTCGGCGGGACAGAGAGCGCGCGAAACGACATCCACACAATCATCATCGCAATTGGAATGCGCTCCACGCTGCCGCGCGAACAGGTCGCGGGCGTCTTTTACGCGGGCGATATGCTGACCGGCCCGTCCACGGTGGTCGAAGCGGTCGCCTCCGGCAAGAATGCAGCCTTACAAATTGACGCCTATTTGCAGCACAAGGAAAGGCCCATCATCGAAAAGGCGACCAAATCAACCTATGCCCTGCCCGGCTATAACGCGGTGCCGGTATCGCTGGAGACCGAATTCTTCGGGCGCAAAATCCAATCGCCTTACCTGCTCTCGGCCTCGCCGGTCACGGATGGGTTGGAGCAGATGACGAAAGCCTACCAGGCCGGCTGGGCCGGGGCGATCATGAAGACCGCCTTCGACAACGTGCCGATCCACATCCCTGCCGAGTACATGTTCACCTTCAGCCCCTATACTTACGCTAACGCGGATAACGTCTCCGGCCACCCGCTCGACCGCGTCTGCCGCGAGGTAGAGCAGTTGGTCAAGAAATGGCCCGAGCGCTTGACCATGGCCTCGACCGGCGGCCCGGTTACGGGTCACGACGAAAGCGACGCGAAGGGTTGGCAGTCGAACACCCGCAAGCTCGAAGCGGCCGGAGCGATGGGCATCGAGTACTCATTATCCTGTCCGCAGGGCGGCGACGGCACGGAGGGCGACATCGTCTCCCAGAATGCGGCTCTGACAGCCAAGATCATCGGCTGGATCATGGAGGTCGGCAACCCGGACATTCCCAAGCTGTTCAAACTGACCGCTGCCGTCACCTCCATCATCCCGATCCTGCGGGCGATCCGACAGGTGCTTGCAAAGTATCCAGATAACAAGGCCGGGGTGACGCTGGCAAACTCCTTCCCCACCCTGGCCTTCCGCCCAGCCGCGGATAGCAGCCCCAAATGGGACGAGGGCGTCGTCGTCGGCATGAGCGGCGAAGGGGTGACGCCCATCTCGTACCTTTCGCTGGCGCAGGCTGTGCCGGAAGGAATAGAGATCTCTGGCAACGCCGGCCCGATGAACTATAAGGCGGCGATGGATTTCCTGGCACTGGGCGTCAAGACCGTCCAGTTCTGCACGATCGCGATGAAACACGGAGTCGGGATCATCGAGGAACTCGAGTCCGGCACGGCCTTCCTGATGCAGGCGCGCGGCATCCGCTCGGTGCGCGAATTGATCGGGATTGCCCAACCACACCCGATCATGGACTTCATGGCGCTCTCTCCGGTCAAGAAGGTTTCGGATGCCAATCGCGAGCTGTGTGTCTCGTGCGGGAACTGCGCCCGCTGCCCGTACCTGGCCATCACGCTCGACGAGCAGCGCCTGCCGTGGACTGACCCGGCGAAGTGCATCGGCTGCTCGATCTGTGCGCAGAAGTGTTTCGTCGGCGCGATCGCGATGCGTGTGCGCACGCCGGAAGAGCTGGCCGCGCTGAAAGAGCATTGATTCAAGAGACCGTAGTAACGGCTTCAGCCGTTACCCCAGCAAAAGCGACTGAAGTCGCCACTACGGTTTTCATAGGAAAGGAAAGAATATGGCTACTCGATTCGAGAACGGCATTGTCGTCACGCTTGGCAAAAACAACCGCGTCTTGTGGAAGGCGGCGGTGGTGACCGATGGCGAGACCATCGCGGCTGTCGGTGATTCAACCGAGATGAAACGCCGCTTCCCAGACGCCGAGGCTGTGGATTGCTCCGGCAAGCTCATCCTACCCGGATTCATCTGCGCACATCACCATTTCTATTCCACTATGGCACGCGGTATGTCAATCCCCGGCGAACCGGCCGAGAACTTTGTCCAAATTCTGGAGCGCCTGTGGTGGAAGGTGGACCGGGCGCTGAACGAGGAGGACATCCTGCTTTCAGCGCAACTACCGCTGGTGGACTGCATCCGCAACGGAACGACCACGATCATTGACCACCACGCCTCGCCATCCATGCGCGACGGGTCGTTGGACCTGATCGAGACCGCCGTCCGGCAGGCGGGACTGCGCGCCTCGCTCTGCTACGAAGTCTCAGATCGCAACGTCCCCGGCGGCGGGATCGCCGAGAACGAGCGCTTTATCAAGAAAACCGGCAAAGGCGACGGTCAGATCGCGGCCATGATGGGCCTGCACGCCTCGTTCACGGTGTCCGATGAGACGGTCGAGAAATGCGTCGGTATCTCAAACGACGCGGGCGTCGGCTGCCACATCCACGTGGCCGAGGATGCCGCCGACCGCACGGATTCGCTGAGCAAATACAAGGTCCCGACCGTGGATCGGCTGCACAAACTCGGCGTGACGGGCGAGAAGTCCATCTTCGTCCACTGCGTTCACGTGGACGAGGCTGAGATGGAGATCCTCGCCGCGACGCGGACGAGCGTCGTCCACAACCCCGAGTCGAACATGAACAACGCGGTTGGCGTCACGCCGCTGCTGAAATTGCTCAAGAAGGGCGTGCTGGTGGGACTCGGCACGGATGGCATGAATTCTGACATGCTCGCCCAGATGCGCTGCGCGTACCTGCTGCACCGCCTGGCGAATCGCGATCCGCGCGTGGCGTTCATGGAAGCGCCGCAACTGCTGCTGCAAAACAACGCGGAAATCGTCGAGCGCCAGTTCGGCTTACGGCTGGGAGAGATCGCTGAGGGTCGGCCTGC
>CAYZIQ010000174.1:0-4749 GCA_964478375.1 uncultured Chloroflexus sp.
GGTGGGAGGCAACGAGGCGCCAGACGTGTGGGACAAGTTGCCAACTTGTCCTACTGACGTGTGGGACAACTTGCCAACTTGTCCTACTATGGAGGCGCCACTCTCCGGGCGGGATGGCTGGCGCGAGGTGCTGGGACGCACCTTCACTCATCCCCGCCTGCGCTGGGCGGCGCTGACCAATGTGGCTCAGGGGTTCGTACAGGGCAGCGCGGTGCTGTGGGTGCCCACCTATCTGGTCGAAGCGCTGAACATGGACATCGGCGGCGCGGCGATCAGCGCTGTGGTGTTGCCCCTTTGCGGCCTGGCTGGGGTGCTCGTCGGCGGCTGGGCCAGTGACCGCTTCTTCCGCTCTCGCGTGGCGCCGATGACGGCGATGATGATGGCAGGTTTGGCGGCCAGCGTGCTCGCCATCGGCTTCTTGGCCCCGCAGGGTGGTCTGGTGCTGACCATGGCGTTGCTGGGGCTAATCGGGGCTATCACCTACGGGGTTGGTTCCATCCTGGTCACCGTGCTGCCGCTCAGCCTGAGTCACGAGGGAGGCGTTTCCTCGGCGGCGGGTTTCCTCGACTTCGCCGGCTACGTCGGCGCGGGCATCGGCGGGCTGTTGGCCGGGGCCCTGGTGGACGGCTGGGGCTGGGACGCCGTGTTTATCTGTTGGGCCGTGGTGGCCCTGTTGGGCCTGGCGACTACGGTACCGTTGCGCAGGAGCGAGGTATGAGCTTGACGACAGCACGTATGGAGATGTTTCACCCAGACTTCCTGGTAATCGGCCACGTGACTAAGGATTTGCAGGAGAATGACTACACTATCGGGGGGACGGTGACCTTTGCCTCCCTGACGGCCTGCAACCTGGGGCAGCGAACCGCGGTGGTTACCAGGGCCTCTCCTGATTTGAACCTCGCCCGTGTGTATCAAGGTGTCGAAGTGCTTCGCCTGCCCTCGCCGGCGACCAGCACTTTTCAAAATCTCTACTCCACGAATGGGATGCGTACCCAGTATCTTCGCGCTGTAGCCGACCCGATCAAGGCGGAGGACATCCCCCCGGCCTGGCGAGAGGCCAGGATTGTCCTGCTGGGCCCTCTGACCAATGAGTTGGAGGGGGGCATTGCCAGGGTCTTTCCCAACTCATTGATCGGGGTGACCCCGCAGGGGTGGATGCGCCGCTGGGATGGGGATGGTCGGGTCTTCCCCAAGCCCTGGGAGGGGGCAGCCGAGGTTCTGGACTACGCCAGGGTAGTAGTTTTCAGCGAGAACGACGTAGAGAGGGATGAGAAAGCCATCCAGACCTACGCTCGCCTGGCAGATATCTTAGTGGTCACCAAGGGGGCAAGGGGGGCAACGGTCTATCACCGGGGCGAGGTCCGCCATTTTCCCGCTTTCGAAACCATCGAGGTAGATCCAACCGGCGCAGGCGACGTCTTTGCCGCTGCCTATCTGATCGAACTGGAGCGAAGCGGTGATCCCTATGCGGCGGCGCATTTCGCTAACTGCGTGGCTTCTTTCAACGTGGAAAAGCCAGGAACGGAGGGCATTCCCACGCTAGAGCAGGTGATTGATAGATTGGTAAAAGGAGGGTAACAAAATGCCTACTAGAGTCAACGTCGGTGTTATCGGTGCGGGCAGGATAGGCAAACTGCACGCGGAACACCTGGCTTACAGAGTACCCAATGCTAGCATCCTTGCCATAGCAGATGTTCGCCTGGATGCTGCTGAAAGGTGTGCGGCCGAATTCCAGATTCCCTCAGCCGTCCAAGATCACCGCAAGATTATGGAGAATCCGGACATCGAGGCCGTCGTTATCTGTTCCAGTACTGATACCCATGCCCAGATGATCGAGGAGGCGGCCGCGGCCGGCAAGCACATCTTCTGCGAGAAGCCCATCGACCTCGATCTGGCCAGGATTGACCGGGCTCTGGAAGCGGTGGGCAAAGCGGGGGTGAAGCTGCAAGTGGGGTTCAACCGCCGCTTCGATCCCAACTTCAAGCGCGTACGGGAGATGGTGGCCGCCGGCAGAATCGGCACGCCCCACATCCTGCGCATCACCAGCCGCGATCCGGCGCCGCCTCCCATCGAGTACGTCAAGGTCTCCGGCGGCATCTTCCTCGACATGACCATCCATGACTTCGACATGGCCCGCTATCTCATCGGCAGCGAGGTCACTGAGATCTACGCCGCTGGCGGCGTGATGGTGGATCCCGAGATCGGTGAAGCAGGCGACATTGATACCGTTGTGATCACCCTTCGCTTTGCCAACGGGGTCATCGGCACCATTGACAACAGCCGCAAAGCGGTGTATGGCTACGATCAGCGCGTGGAGGTGTTTGGTTCCGCAGGTATGGTAGCGGTGTCCAACAACACCCCTGACACAGCAGTCTACAGCAACGCAGATGGCGTCCACTCCTCGCTGCCCCTGTTCTTCTTCGTGGAGCGCTACACCGATTCCTACATCGCCGAGATGCAGGCATTCATTGAGTGCATCCAGCAGGACAAGACGCCTCCTGTGACCAGCATGGATGGCCGCATCCCGGTGGTGATGGGCTATGCGGCCCAGAAGTCGTACCAGGAAAACCGCCCAGTCAGGCTGAGTGAGGTTGATAAGGCATAACGGTCTAGCGAAGCTCCGCCTTAAACTGACAAGCAACTGTTTACCAACTTGCGTGCGCTCCCCTTGTGTGCTATAATCGCGACAGGAAAGGAGAACACGATGACGCTTCAAACGATTCGCCTGAATCTGTCGGACACCTTACTCCAACGGTTGACCGATGCGGCAGACGCGGCGCAGCAATCGTTGGACGAGGTGTTGCTCCAAACGATCAGCGCCGGCTTGCCGCCCGACTTGGCGTGCGTGCCCGAACGCTTTCGCGCGGATTTGCGGTTGCTGAATCGCTTGGATGACGATATGCTCCGCCAGGTGGCGGGCAGCGAATTGGATGCTGACAAGGCGGCCGAGTACGAAGCATTGCTCGCACAAAATCAGAACGCGACGTTGGACGAGTCCGGGCAAGCGCGGCTCGCGGCGCTGCGCGAACAAGCAGACTTGTTGATGTTTCGTCGCGCGTATGCCCTGGCGTTGCTCAAGTGGCGCGGCGTTTCCGTTCCGGCGGTGGAGTTGGTCAATGCTCAGATCTACTATCCCGCCTGAACTGCGTCGCCAAGTGTCCCAAGACGCGCAGTATCGTTGCGGTTATTGCCATACCTCTCAACGCATCATAGGCGGTCCCATGGTGATGGATCACATCGTTCCGATTTCACGTGGCGGTCTGACCGTGCGCGAGAATCTGTGGTTGGCGTGTCGGCGCTGCAACGAATTCAAAGGCGCACACATCGAAGCGGTGGATCCACAAACCGGATTGATGGTGCCGTTGTTCAATCCGCGTACGCAATCGTGGTCAGTGCATTTCGCGTGGAGCCGCGATGGCACGGAAATCATCGGCTTGACGGCAGTCGGACGCGCTACGGTCATCGCCTTGCGTTTGAACAATCCCGAAATCGTCGGCGCTCGCGCGTTGTGGGCGCAAGCCGGCTGGCATCCGCCAGCGGAATAACCAGGCGAGAGGGCTTGAGTCAATGCAGATTCATTTCGTACAGTTGAAGCGCAAAATGTGAAGCCCCAAGCGTAGAGCTTAAGTATGAAAACCACAATCAGGAGGTTTTTGACATGAAAGGATTAGTTCTGGACGCGGTTTGGGATCCCAAGCCGGATTACGCCGTTTCCGAGTGGGAAAAGGAGACGGGCAAGGCCATCACTGGCAACAGCGTGTGGCGGCACCCTAAGCTGGAGGTGCGCGAGTGGCCCGACCCCCAGCCGGGCCCGCAAGAGGTGGTGCTGGGGGTGCAGGCCTGCGGCGTGTGCGGCTCCGATATGCACTTCTACGAAACCGACGAGGATGACTACATCCTGTACCCCGGCCTCACCAGGTTCCCTACCATCCTGGGCCACGAGTTCTCCGGCAAGGTGGTGGAGGTGGGCAAGGATGTCGAAACCCTCAAGGTCGGCGACATGGTGACGGTGGAGGAGATGATCTGGTGTGGTCGCTGCATCCCCTGCCGCAATGGTTATCCCAACCACTGCGCCAACCTGGAGGAGATCGGCTTCACCATTCCCGGTGCCTTTGCCAATTACATCGCGGTGGACGAGAAGTTCTGCTGGAAGATTGACGCCATCGCCGAGCGCTTCGGCAACGAGGAGAAAGGCTATGAGGTTGCTGCTCTCACCGAGCCGACCTGCGTCTCCTACAACGCCATGTTTGAGCGGGCGGGCGGCTTCCGACCAGGGCACTACGTCAGCGTCTTCGGCGCGGGGCCTATCGGTCTGGCGGCCATTGGCCTGGCGAAGGCGGCCGGCGCGGGCATCATCGCTGATTTTGAGATCTCGCCGCAGCGGCGCGAGTTGGCCAAGAAGGTGGGGGCTGACTACGTGTACGACCCGCGCGAAGTCGTGGCCGGCGACGTGCTGATGGAGCTAAGCAAGGGCGAGGGCTTCAACTTCCACGTCGAGGCCGCCGGTGCCCCGCACCTGACGGTGCCGGAGATGGAGAAGGCCCTGGCCATCAACGGCAAGATCGTGCAGATCGGACGGGCGGCCCAGCGGGTGCCCATGTACCTGGAGGCCTTGCAGGTGCGCCGCTCCCAGTTGTTCGGCGCGCAGGGGCACTCTGGTCACGAAACCTTCCCCAACGTCATCCGCCTGATCGGCGCGGGGCGGCTCGACCTGAGCCCCATTATCACTGCTCGCTATGGTCTGGAGGA
>CAYZIQ010000175.1:0-4654 GCA_964478375.1 uncultured Chloroflexus sp.
TCCCTCCCCCTCCCCCATTCGTTGTCACCTGCCCCGCCAGGCGCGCCGGACCCTGAGCCTGCTCTCGCGACCGAACCCGATCATACCTTTAGCCTGCTAGCCTGGTGGTCGCTCAGCAGCTTGCTCGCCTATACGATCGCGGGCGAGAAAATGCCGTGGCTGACTTTTCACATCACCCTGCCGATGATCCTGTTGACTGCCTGGGGGCTGGGGCAAGTCATCGAGCGCACTGACTGGGCAGCCGTCCGCCAGAAACGTGGGCTGCTGGTCGTCATCGCTTCAGGCATCTTCCTGATCAGCTTTGTCGGCGCGCTGATCGCATTGCTTGGCCCGAATCCGCCTTTCCAAGGCAAAGAACTTCTCCAGCTAGAGGCAACCACCTCATTTATTTTCGCCTTGCTGGCAGTCATAGGAAGTGGCGTCGGGCTGCATTATCTGTTGAAGGAATGGGAATTTCGTCAATTCCTCCACCTGGGCGTGCTGACGTTTTTTGGCCTGCTGGCAGTCCTCACCGCCCGCGCGGCCATTCGCGCCGCATACATCAACTACGACTATGCCAATGAGTACCTGATCTATGCCCACGGCGAGAGAGGCATCAAAGACGTCATGGCCCAGGTCAGTGAAATCTCCCAACGCATTGCCGGAGGCAATACGATGGCAGTCGCTTACGATGTCAGCGCGCCGGATACGGGCGTTTCCTGGCCGTTCACCTGGTATCTGCGCGGCTACCCAAATCTGCGTCCCTTCGACCAGCCATCCCGGACACTGCGAGACGCACCGGTCATCATCGTTGATCAGAAAAACTTCGCCAACATCGAACCAGTCGTCGAGAATGATTACATCCGTCTCGACTACCTGCGCATGGTATGGCCGAATCAGGATTATTTCGGCCTGACCTGGGAGCGCATCAAGAGCGCAATTACCGATCCGAAGATCCGCTACGGCATCGTCCAGATCTGGTTGAATCGCGATTACTCAGCTTATGCAGAAGCAACTGGCAACTCCTACCTGACCCTTCCAACCTGGGAACCATCGGACAAGATGCGCCTATACATCCGTAAAGATGTTGTTGCAAAAATCTGGAGTTATGGCGTCGGGGAGTCAGTACCAGTGGAAGCCGACCCTTATGAAAAAGGGATGATCACTCTTGCGGCGGATACCTCTTTTGGAATGACGGGGCAGGCCGAAGGTCAATTGTTCGGCCCACGCGGCATCGCCATTGCCCCTGACGGTAGCCTGTACGTGGCCGACATGCAGAATGACCGCATTCAACACTTCGACCAAAATGGCCAATTGCTGCAAGCCTGGGGGAGCACATCGCCCGGCTGTCCATATCCCGGTGCACCTCCAGAGAATGTCCCGACCGACACTTTTTGCCAGCCCTGGGATGTCGCCGTCTCGCCGGATGGCCGTTGGGTTTACGTCGCCGATACCTGGAATCATCGCATCATGAAGTTCACCACCGATGGCACGTTGGTAAAGCACTGGGCGCATGCCTACTATGGCCAGGATGATCCAGAGGGAATCTGGGGGCCGCGCGGCATCGCCGTGGATGCGCAGGGACGCGTCTTCGTAGCAGATACCGGCAATAAGCGCATCCTCATCTTCGACGCGGACGGCAATTACCTGGCACAGTTCGGCTCGCCAGGGTTGCTGCCCGGTCAATTCGACGAACCGGTCGGCCTGGCATTCGATGGGAACGGCCATCTCTACGTGGCCGACACGTGGAACCAACGCGTGCAGGCCTTCGCGCCCTCGGCAGACGGCTTGACCTTCAGTCCGTTGGCGCAGTGGGACCTTTCGGCTTGGTACGGTCAATCGTTGGACAATAAGCCTTACATAGCGGTAGACGGGCAAGGCCACGTTTTCATCACCGATCCGGAAGCCTCCAGAATCCTGGAATTCGACGCCCAGGGCAGCTTTGTACGCGGCTGGGGCAATAACGCCATCGGCGTCGAGAACGTCGGCCTGGTTACCGGTATCGCCGTTGACGCCCTGGGACGGGTCTGGGTCAGCGACGCGCGCAACAACCGTTTGATGCGCTTTACGTTGCCCGGCGCACCGTCAACGATAAACAATGTACCTTCATTTTCTCCATCACTGGTCATTCCAACTCCAACGAAGTGAGCTACGACCCAAGCGGGTGGTATAATCCCCCCGCTTGTAGAAATTCTCGTGGAGAAAGAAACTGCATGAAACTGCACGAATACCAATCCAAACAACTCTTTGCCAGATATGGCATCCCAATCCCAAAGGGACGGGTAGCGGCTACCGCAGCCGAGGCGAGACAGATCGCTGAAGAACTCGGTGGCCGCGTTGTAATTAAATCGCAGGTGTTGGTCGGTGGGCGCGGCAAAGCCGGAGGCATTCGGCTGGCAAAATCGCCCAAAGAAGCCGAAGATGTCGCCACACAGATTCTGGCGATGGAGATCAAGGGTTTGCCAGTGCGCAAAGTGCTGGTGGACGAGGCGGCGAATATCGAACAGGAAATCTACCTGGGCATCACGAACGATCGCGCTGCCCGCAGACCGGTCGTAATGGCCTCCTCCGCCGGCGGCGTGGAAATCGAGGAAGTGGCTCGCACAACGCCCGAAAAGATCGTCAAGGTGTACGTTGACCCTCTGCTTGGGCTGCGCGACTTTCAAGCGCGCGACATTGCCCTGGGCATTGATCTGCCGCGCGAGCACTGGAAACTCTTTGGCGGAATCGCGTGCGGTCTGTGGAAAGCCTATTCGGAGAACGATGCCACGCTAGCAGAGATCAATCCGCTGGTGATCACCAAAGAAAGGCAACTGATCGCGCTGGACGGCAAGATGCTTGTGGACGACAACGCCCTCTTCCGCCATGCCGACCTGGTCGAGATACGCGACGTGGACGAGGAGGCCCCAGCCGAAACCGAAGCACGCAAGT
This sequence comes from uncultured Chloroflexus sp., assembly GCA_964478375.1. GTDB lineage: Bacteria > Chloroflexota > Anaerolineae > Anaerolineales > Villigracilaceae > CG2-30-58-95. Next base: position 2,911 of record CAYZIQ010000175.1, read on the forward strand.
ATGGCCTGTCGTACATCGAGCTGGATGGACAGATCGGCTGCATGGTCAACGGTGCAGGTTTGGCGATGACGACCATGGACATCGTCAAGCTATTCGGCGGCGAACCAGCCAACTTCCTGGATATCGGCGGGGGCGCGGGCGCGGATAAAGTTGCAGCTGCGCTGCGCATCATCTTATCCGACGCAAATGTCAAAGCCATCCTATTCAACATCTTCGGCGGAATCACCCGCTGCGACGAGGTCGCCAAGGGGATCCTGTCCGCTCTGGCAGAAGTCAAGCCGAAACTCCCGATGGTCGTCCGCCTGGTGGGTACCAACGCCGAAGAGGGCCGTAAGCTGTTGGCCGACGCCCAGATGATCACCGCCGAGACGCTTGCAGACGCTGCCCAGAAGGCCGTGGCGGCAGCGAAGTAAAATCCAGACCCTAAGTCTACGAGACCCTTAGGGTCTGGACGATGGAGATATCATATTATGAGTATTCTGGTCAATAAAAAAACCCGCCTGCTGGTGCAAGGCGTGACCGGCAATGAAGGTCTCTTCCACACCCAGCAGATGCTGGCCTACGGTACCAAAGTCGTCGCTGGCACCTCACCCGGCAAGGGCGGCGAATGGGTGCTGGACGGCAAAGTCCCGGTTTTCGATTCGGTGCGCGCCGCGATCGAAGCGACCGGCGCCAACGCCAGCGTCATCTTCGTCCCTGCTCGCTTTGCCCCCGACGCCATGTTCGAATCCGCTGATGCCGGCCTCCCGCTGATCGTCTGCATCACGGAAGGTATTCCCGTCCAAGATATGATGCGGGTGCGCGAATACCTGGATCAAAAAGGTATCCGGCTGGTTGGACCGAACTGCCCCGGCTTGCTGACCCCCGGCGAAGCGAAGGTTGGCATTATACCCGGGAACATCGCCATTTCTGGCAACGTCGGCGTGGTCTCGCGCTCCGGCACTTTGACCTACGAGGTGCTCTACGCGCTCATGTTGGAAAAAATGGGCGCGACCACCTGTGTGGGCATCGGCGGCGACCCGATCAACGGCACCAATTTCATTGACTGTTTGGGTATGTTCGAGGACGATCCGCGCACCGAAAAAGTGGTCATGATCGGCGAGATCGGCGGCACAGATGAGGAAAGGGCAGCCCAGTTCATCGCTTCACGCATGACCAAGCCGGTGGTCGCCTTCATCGCCGGCCAGACTGCCCCACCTGGCAAGCGCATGGGTCACGCTGGTGCGATCATCGAAGGCGGTGCGGGCACGGCAGCCGATAAAGTCAAGGCCTTGGAAGCCGCCGGTGTGCGCGTGGCAAAGCATCCTGAGGAAATTCCATCGCTGTTGAAATAGCGAGACACAGACGCCCGGCGTTTTGAAAACGCCGGGCGTCTCTTTGCTCAAGGCTGGTGTGAAAAAGGAGCGCAAAGTAATACCGATCAGGTTTTAAAATGAAAATCATAGAGACGCTCATACGAGCATCCCTATGATTTCATCCGAAAAGGAATGTTATTTCTTGTGCGCGTCGATATACTTGACGGCTTCGCCGACGGTGGTGATCTTCTGGGCGTCTTCGTCCGAAATTTCGCTGCCGAACTTGTCCTCGAATGCCATGATCAACTCGACCAGGTCGAGCGAATCGGCCTCCAGGTCTTCACGGAAGCGGGCGTCTTTCGTGACCTTGCCCTCGTCCACGCCCAATAAATCTACGATGAGCGCCTTGATTTCACTATAAGTATCAGCCATTGGTGCCTCCTTAGAGA
>CAYZIQ010000176.1:0-4502 GCA_964478375.1 uncultured Chloroflexus sp.
GGAAACCGGTCAGAGAGGTGCGCTCGTCGTAGTCGGGGGTGATCTCAGGCGTCAGAGCGTAGAGCGGCACACTGATGAAGGTCTGGAAAGTGTCGCTCAACATGTAGGCCAGCGAGACGGTGGCTGCCAGGGCGATCTGGCTGTGCCAGGGCGGCGCCCACCACAGCATGACAAAAGCCAGCCCGTAGGGGATTGCACCGAGCAATAGGAAGGGACGACGGCGGCCCCAGCGCGTCTTGACCCGGTCGCTGAGCATCCCAACCAGCGGATCGTTGACCGCGTCCCAGAGGATACCAAGCAGCGCGGCGACAGAGGCCAGGCGCGGCTCCAGGCCGACCACGTCGGTCAGGAAGATGGCGTAAAAAATCTGACGCAGGGTGCCGAAGCTGGAGATGCTCCAGTCGCCGGAACCGAAGGCCAGTTTTGTCCACAACGAGAGGTATTTCTTCTTGGGCAGGACTTGCTCGATTGTGCTCATGGGGTTCTCCTTTGGCTATCTCGTTAGACCATCTAGCAAATCTAACACCAATTCCTTCAAATCCCCTCGATTGGGCAGTGTGCCGATCAGGCCGTAGATGGGCGCCAGGCGGGAGGGCAGGCCGCCTCCGCCGCCCAGCAGGGAGGAAACCTTGCCCATCAGCGCGCTGACCCACTTTTCCGGCAGGATGCGCGTCAGGAAGTTGGCAACGGCTACCAGGAACTTGTTCGCCGTCTTGCGTAGGCTTGGCTTGCGGACGACGCCGGCCGCGGCTGCCAAGTCAGCCAGGAACTCGTCAGCGACGGCGGCGTGCATGTAATTGACCGTCATGTGCAGGCAGGCGGGGAAATGCTGCCGGTCGAGGTGCCAGCCGTGCAATTCCAGCTCGTCGGCCACTTCGTTGACGTCCATTTTGTTTGATGCGATGGCAAAGACGCTCATCTCCGGGTCGCTGAGCACGGTCAGGCCAGGGATGGCCTTGATGCCCTCTTGAAGGTATTTGGCCGTCTTCATCACCGTATCGGCGATGTGCAGATAGCCCTCCTCGCCCAGGTAGTTCATCAAGGCCCAAGCCGCAGCGACAGGCCCGCCGGCGCGCGAGCCGGTCATGGTCGGCGAGGGATAGATCCCGCCCGGCCAGTCAATGTAGACGAACATCTGGTAGCGGCGCAGCTCCGGCGTCCGGTAGAGGACAACCGATGCCGGTTTAGCCGCGTAGCCAAATTTGTGCAGGTCGGCGGACATGGAGGTCACACCCGGCACGGAGAAATCGAAATCTGGCACCGGGTAGCCGAGCTTGCGCACGAACGGGAGCATGAATCCACCCACGCAGGAATCGGTGTGAAAGAGCAGACCGCGCTCCTGAGCGACGGCGGCCAGCTCGCGGATCGGATCAATCACGCCGTGCGGATAGGAGGGCGCCGAACCGGCCATCAGGATGGTATTGGGCGTGATGGCAGCGCGCATGGCCTCCACGTCGGCGCGGAAGTCGGCGCGCACCGGCACGTGGATGGCCTTCACGCCGAAGTACTCGGCCGCCTTATCGAATGCCGGATGCGCGGTGACCGGCAGTACCATCTCCGGCGCGTGGATTTCAGGGCGGTGACTCCGCGACCAATCGCGCGCCGTCTTGACCGCCATCAACAGCGACTCGGTGCCGCCAGTCGTGATGTTGCCGCAGGTGTTTTCATCCCCACCGAGCAGCTTGGCGGTCATGGCGACCACTTCGGTCTCGAACTTGCGCAGACTGGGGAAGGCGGTCGGGTTGAGGCCGTTTTCGGCGAAGAACATGGTGAAGGCCTCTTTGAGCAGGTCATCAATCTCGTTGCTGATGTGATAAACCAGACCGAAAACGCGCCCCCGCTCCCACTGGATGTCGTGGTCGCGAGCGGCGCGCATGGCCTCAAGCACATCTTCTTTGGAACAGCCTTTGGCAGGAATCGTCAGCATAGCGCCTCCTTCGAGATGCTATTAGTTTAGCACGAAATTCAGCCTGCGATATAATCGTCGCATGCCTGATCGTTCCCTGGCCGATAAGCTCAAATCTCTGGGCGTCAAGATCAGCGCCTCTGACCTGCTCCCGCCGCAGCCCAAGCCAAAGACGGGCGTTCCCATCGAAGACGTGATGGCTGGTCACTGGATCGCCACTCGTGGTAGTGACGCTTTTGTCTTCGAGCAAACCTTCCCCGCCGACTATCGTCATGGAATTGCTCCCCTCCGCTCCTCTGCGCTCCTCTCCCCTGCTCCCTTGAACACGATTGCGCAATGGGCCAACGATCTGCGGCTCTCAGAACGCGCCCTCGAATCCTTTGCCTTTCTCGACACAGAAACCAGCGGACTGGCGGGAGGCACTGGCACGTATGCCTTCCTGGTCGGCGCGGGGCGCTTCGAGGGCGAGACCTTTCGTCTGGCGCAGTTCTTCATGCGCGATCCGTCCGAGGAAACGGGCTTGTTGGAGGCCTTGGTTGACTTTCTCGCCCCTTGCCAGGCCCTGGTCACTTTCAATGGCAAAGCCTTCGACGCTCCCCTCCTCGCTACTCGCTACACCCTCCACGCCATACCTATTCCATTCAGCGATTACGCCCACCTCGACCTGTTGCCCCTCGCCCGCCGCCTGTGGCGCGACCGGCTGCCCTCTCGCGCTCTCAAGTATCTGGAAGAAAACGTGCTCAACGCGCCGCGCACGGTCGAAGAAGTGCCGGGCTACGAAATCCCGTATCTCTATTTCGATTATCTCCGCACCGCTGACGCGACCTCGCTGAAAGGCGTGTTCTACCACAATGCGATGGACGTGGTTGCCATGGCCGCCTTGCTCAGTCACATCGCCCACATGCTGGCGGATCCGCTGCACGAATCCATCGAACATGGCTTGGATCGCATCGCGCTCGCTAAGCTCTTCGAAGACTTGGGAAAGTGGGACGAAGCCGCCCGTCTCTATGAGCGCGGCCTGGAACAGCAACTGCCCGAAGCCGATTTTTGGCAGGTGGTGCAGCGGCTGTCCATCTTGCAGCGCCGGCGCGGGGACTTGGTCGAGGCAGTGCGCTTGTGGGAGAAGGCCGCCGCCGAGGGACATATCTATGCTCACGTGGAGCTAGCCAAGCATTACGAACACCGCGTGCGAGACTATACGACCGCCTTGGACTGGACTCGCAAGGCAGTGGAGCGGGTGAGTGAGGTGGATATCCCGCGCTATGAGTACAATCATTGGTTGGAAGAACTGAAACACCGCCGAGATCGGCTGGAGAAGAAAAACGTTTGATTAAGATACAATAGGGGGTATGCGCAAATACCTCTTCTCTATCCTGCTCATGCTTTTGGCTTCCTGTGTCGTTGCCTCGCCAACGCCTTCCCCTACCCCCATGCAGCCCCAGGCGCAGACTTCCGCCCCGCCGCGCGTCCTGGCGGTGGAATCCTTCCTGGCCGACATTGCCCAGAACGTTGCCGGCGACCGGCTCACGGTCGAGACCCTGATCCCGCTCGGGGTGGATCCGCACGCTTACCAGCCGACGCCGCGCGACGCGGCCAAAGTTGCGGATTGCAACGTCTTGATCCTCAACGGTGCAGGACTCGAAGCCTTCCTCGACCCGCTGCTTTCTAATGCGAGCGGACAGTTGGTCATCACCGCCTCGGCCGGCCTGACGCCTCGCCCCGACCCGCAGGGCGAGCATCCCGAAGGCGACCCGCACTTCTGGCTCGACCCGAACAATGTGATCCAGTACGTGGAGAATATCCGCGTTGGCCTTTCGCAGGTTGACCCAGACGGCGCCGCTGTCTACGCCGCCAATGCCGCCGCGTACGCCGAGCAATTGAAAGCCCTCGATCAGTGGATCACCCAGCAGGTGGCTAACGTCCAGCCGGAGCGCCGTCTGCTGGTCACCAACCACGAAAGCCTCGGCTACTTTGCCGACCGGTACGGCTTTACGGTGGTCGGGGCGGTCATCCCAAGCGTCAGCACCGACGCCTCGCCGACCGCTCAGCAAATGGCGGATTTAATAACGCAGATCAAAGCTACCGGCGCGCCGGCCATCTTTCTGGAGATGGGCGCCAACCCTCAACTGGCACAGCAGATCGCCGCCGAGACGGGCGTGAAGGTCGTGACCGATCTGTATACCCACTCGCTGTCTGCCCCTGACGGCCCCGCGCCGACGTATGTTGACATGCTGAAGTACAATGTCAGCCAGATCGTAGCCGGCTGCCGGAGCTGAGGACAGCATTAGGCTGGCCGTCGGCTGGCAAACTTATATGGAAAAACATACCTCCCGCATTACTCCTTACGCCCATGTCGCCCACGACCCGGATGCGCCCATCCTCGAAACGCAGCGGTTGAATGTACGTTACGATGGTCACCTCGCACTGGAGGCTGTGACCTTCCATCTGCACGCCGGGGAACGCGTTGCCGTCGTTGGGCCGAATGGCGCGGGCAAGAGCACCCTGTTCAAGGTGATCGCCGGCGTTCTGCCGCCGACTTCCGGGGAAGTCAAGATCTCCGGTTACGGCCCGCATGGACACATTTGCATCGCCTACG
>CAYZIQ010000177.1:0-4364 GCA_964478375.1 uncultured Chloroflexus sp.
ATTGGGCTGGAAGATGACCCGGCTACCTCGCTAGGGTATCCATCCGCATGGAATTTTTGCCACCATGCAAAACCGATCGCGGTTGCACATCTGGATCATCAGCGCGCATACTGCCTGACTGCAAAGCATACAATCTGTCCGCTGTTTCTCAAGTCTGAGAGCAGTCCTATGCCAGCCGAGCTACAGGCCCAGGATATCAAGCCGGGGCGCAGTAATCGCGCCCCGTGGCGGACGATTGCGGCGCTGGCCGTGCTGATTGCACTAGTGGCCGTTGTCGCCTGGCAGGGGATCGCGCGCGGCTTCTTTTCCCTCCCATTACAGCAAGAGAAAATCACCTCCACCCCGACGCTGACCACATCGCCTGCCTCACCAACCGGGGCGATCGACAGTGCTACCCTTACTTCGACTCCGATCGGCGGTGGCGCGCTCACATCCCCTACCCAGCCCCCAACCTTCACGCCCACAAAGATACCCTCCCCTACTTCCACGGCCCAGCCAGTGATGAAACTGGCCCTGGAGACACCAATCGGCCGTGATCAAGAGTTCATGATCCACAGAGTGTTGGAGGGCGAAAGCCTGGACAGGTTGGCGAATAAGTATGGGACCACCGTTGCCGCGATCCAAGCAGTCAACTATTACCTGCCTTCTCCCTTATTGATAAACTGGACCGTAGTCATTCCATTGGGGAAGATTGATGTTCAGGGATTGCCTGCATTTCAGCCTCTCATGGTCACAGGTGGAATGACCTTAGAGGCGTATGCCCAAAGCATAACGGTGGATGTGAGCACCCTTAGCTACTACAATGGGATACCGCCCAGCTATCAACTTTCCGGTGGGGACTGGCTGTTGGTTCCACGCCAGAAGATCAACACTGTTCAGCCTTCGCCTACAGCAACGCCGTGAGATTGGATTTTGATCCGGCGCGAGAAAATCGACCAGTGTGGGACAAATTGGCAATTTGTTCTACGTCATCAGGAATTTCCCCGAGACTGACATGCCCAGTGTCTTATTCGTCTGCACCGGGAATCAATTCCGTTCCCCAATTGCTGCGGCTGCCTTTGTAAGAAAGCTAGATAACGAGAGTGGCGGGGGAGGCTGGCGTGTGGAAAGCGCTGGTACATGGGCAGTCGCGGGCAAACCGCCTCTCCCGGAGGCCTTTCGGGCTGCGGCTGCGTGCGGCCTGTCGCTCGAGGGGCACACGGCCCGCATGTTAGAGGCTTCCATGCTTTCAAACTCGGATTTAATCCTGGTCATGGAAAGCGGGCAAAAAGAGGCCATCTTGAGCGAGTTCCACAATGTGAGCAAAAAGGTGTTCCTGCTCTCGGAAATGGCCGAGGGGGTGGATTACGATGTCCCAGACCCGCTGGCCAATGAGGAGGACTTGTCCGAGGAAATCGCCAAAGAGCTGTGCATGTTGGTTGACAAGGGTTTCCGCAAAATCTGCGAGCTGGCCCAACGCCTGAGCAGCCAAGTGGATGTCTCTCACTCAGGCAGCGCTTAAATTCAGTTTCTTTGCATGAAATGTAAAATTTCAATAGATTGGGGAATGGGGGGTGTGCGAGCAGCAAAGCTGCCCGCACACCCCCCATTTTCCCCCTCGTAATGAGAAGATATAGTGAAGCCGTCTAGCAGTCAGGTAAGCGAACTGAAGCGCATTCTGGAGCACATTTCCGCGCCGGATCGCCTGGATGACCATCCCTGGGCGAGGAGTCTGGTAGTGCAGCAAGGGGTTGAAGAGGATGCTAGCTTGAGGGAGAAGAGTCCCGGCTACAGGCTGGTCAAAAGCTTGAGCGGCCTCTTTCGGAAGATGATGCCCAGTATGCCGCCCAAGCGGGGCAAGCGTCTGGATACGCGTTGGTGCCAGTTCGGGATGCTGGCAGCCGAATACTTTGCACCTTTCGAGTATGGAACGGCTTATCCAAGCTCACTGCGGGACGCCTGGGGACGGATGGACACCGCCATCGCTTGGTTCGTTTTTGGCAAAGCGGCCTTCGAGTCTATCTCGGACGCCGAGCTAATCCACTACCGCTTGTTCGACGACGAGGAAGAACCGGCTCCTACCAGTACGCTGAGCGACTGGCACACAAAGGGCATCGAACGTCTGGCAGAACTCTTCCTGGATGCCGAGCAATATCTGAGTCACCAATTGGCCCAGCCGTCCATTGTGGTGGAGCCTTCGAAGGTGAGCCCGCAGAGGGAATCCACTGGAGAGACTTCAGAGAGGGCTGGCGGGTTGCGCAGCCGCATTCTGAATTCACCTTATCTGCGCTATGCACGCCCGGCGCTGATCGTTCTCGCACTGGCTTTTATCACCTGGTTGGGGATCAAAAGCTGGTGGATTTACCAAGGCGCGCGCACCGTGCAGGCAGACATGGACGAGATCCAGGCTCTGGCTGCTGGCCAATTGAGCATGGACAAGATCGGCGAGGTCGGGCCGCTTCTATCCAAAACCCGGCAGGATGTGGTCAGGCTGAAGGCTGAAGTCGGACCATTCCTATGGTTGGGAAAAGGCTTTGGTTGGGTACCGGTCTACGGCGGCGACCTGGCCGCGGCGCAGGCCATCCTGGAGATGGCGGATGGTTTGACCGCCGCAGCCGATGAAGCCTTCCAGGGCGCAGCCCCACTCGTGCAGGCGTTGCAGGCGGAGAACAGTAACCGGGATCTGGCCAAGCTCACGCAAATGCTCGTCGAGGCGCAGCCGGCTTTCGTCCAGGCAAAGAACGAATTGGATAAAGTCATGGCAGCGCGATCCGAGATTGACGTTCAACGCCTGGATCCCAAAGTCCGCGCCCTGATAATAGACAAGCTCGATCCCTATCTGGGATTGTTCCATGACGGTCTGGCGGCGGCGGTTGTGTTTCCCAGGCTGGCGGGCGCGTCCAGCTACGGGCCGCAGACCTACCTGTTGTTATTGCAGAACGAGGACGAGCTGCGGGCGACAGGTGGTTTCATTACCTCGGCCGGCACTTTCGTCGTCAAGGATGGGGAAATTCTCAACTTCGTAATTGAAGACTCTTATGCTTTCGACGATCCTACGAGGCTTTACCCAACCGCTCCCTGGCAGCTCCAACAGTACATGCAACTGCCCACCGTGTTGTTGCGGGATGCGAACTGGTCGCCGGACTTTCCAACCACGGCGGCGCTGGCCGAATATCTTTACGCTCTGACGCGTTTCCACGGTGCGGACGGGGTAGTTGCCATTGACCAGTACGCCGTCCGCTCACTGTTGACGGTTCTCGGCCCGGTACAGGTTGAGGCGGTCTCCTACCAGATCACGGCGGAGAATGTGGTGGCGTTCATGCGCCTGGCGAAGGGCCAGGCAGAGGCCGCGGGCGAGAACCGAAAGAGTTTCATGAACGAGCTTGGGGGCGCAATCCTTGAAAAGATCAAAACCTCGAAAGACATCTCCTGGATTTCGTTGGTGAAGGTGCTCCAGGCGGACTTGAACGCTCACCATATATTGCTGCAGTTCGACGATGCGGGCATAGCAGCGGTGTTGGCCGAGCGCGGCTGGGATGGTGCTCTGCGCCCAGGCGCAGGGGATTTCTTGATGGTGGTGGATTCGAACATGGGCTTCAACAAGGTCAATGCCGTCGTCGAAGAGGGCCTTACCTACGAGGTTGATCTATCCGATCCGACCGCGCCGACCGGGCTGCTGACGGTCCGCCACACAAACCATGCTACGCAGGGCGTGCCTTGTAAGCAATTCGATATGGACTATCAGGGTTCGTATGACAACTTGATCAACCGCTGTTATTGGGATTATCTGCGCGTTTATAAACCTCTCGACACACAATTGATGGAAGCGACGCCGCACGCGGTCCCTGGAGCATGGATGGTATCCGGTCAGACAGTCCCCGCCCGCGTGGATATGCTCCAGGAAATGATCGAGGGTGTGCAAGGCTTTGGTACCTTGCTGGTCCTTCCAGGCGGCGATTCTCTCGAGACGAGCTTCCGTTTCCAGTTGCCATCCCAGGTGATCGGAACGGGCGAGGGTTCGAAAACAAAGGTATACCATTTACGCGTTCAGAAACAAGCCGGGACGCTCCCGCAAACTCTGGCAGTCCGCGTTCACCTGCCAACCGGGGCAAAACTGTTGACATCTTCGCCGGAAGCTCCCATAGACGAGGATGGCTTGGTTTTCTCCATTGATTTCCAGGGGAATGTGGAAATCGAGGTCAGCTATCAGGTTCCCTAATCCGTACGAAATCCGGCAAAACAACGATGCGGATATAGTAGAATAAGCTAGACTAAACTAACGAGTAAAGGAGTAGAAAAAACATGAAAACATTTACCCGCTTTGCCATCGCAGCGATTGTCATGCTCAGTGTCGCCTTCATGAGCACCAACCATGTTTGGGCGGC
>CAYZIQ010000178.1:0-4208 GCA_964478375.1 uncultured Chloroflexus sp.
CCGCTGGCGCGCTGGATACGCGGCTTGCTGAATAATGCCGCTCCCACCGGATTGACGCAGGTCAAGGTTGCCGCGGGCGGCCTGGCCGGGTTCACGCTGTTGCTCGATATGCAGCTCGAAAAGGATTACTGGCTGGGCACCTACGAGCCTGAGCTGGAAGCCGCCTTGCACGAGCTGGTTCGACCCGGCATGGTGGTCTACGATGTCGGCGCGAATATCGGCTACATAACCCTGCTTCTGGCGCGTGCTGTCGGTGAAGCAGGGCATGTCTTTGCCTTCGAAGCGCTGCCGGAGAACGTCGAGCGACTGCGCGCCAACATTGGATTTAACGGGATGACGGCGCGGGTGACGGTCATCGCTGGGGCGGTGGGAACAGGCTCAGCCCCCGTCCGCTTCCTGGTGCATGAGTCGGGGGGGATGGGCAAAGCCGAAGGGTCGGCTGGACGCGCGGCCAAGTATGCGGCGTCAATCACTGTTCCAGGAATCTCACTGGACGAATTTGTCTATGGACAGAGCAATCCGCCGCCGCAGGCCGTCAAAATGGACATCGAGGGCGGCGAGGTGCTGGCCCTGCCGGGGATGCGCCGCCTGCTGGTGGAGGTGCGCCCGCTGATGTTGATGGAACTGCACGGCCCGGAATCGGCGAGCGCGGCCTGGGAGGCGCTGACCACCGCCGGGTATCGGATCTGCTGGATGAAGCGCGGCTTCCCGCCCGTGCCCTCGCTTGCAGCGCTGGATTGGAAGGCTTATCTCGTCGCCAAACCCAAACCCCTCTCCCATGATTGGGAGAGGGGCAGGGGTGAGGGCGGGTGATCGCAAATGCAAAAATCTTTCGCTCTTTCCTCGAAAAACACCGGGGATTGGCTCTATCTGGGGCTGACGCTGTTCTTCATCCTGACGATTGCCTTCCTTCTGCCAGTTACGCCCAACGATTATTGGTGGTGCGTGCGCATCGGGCGGGACACGTTGCAATCGAGGGCGATTCCCACGCTCGACGCATTGAGCTACACCCAGGCTGGTTCGCCGGTGATTTATCACTCCTGGCTGTCGGCGGCCTTCTTCTGGCTTATCTACCGAACCGGCGGCCTGACCTTGACATTCCTGGCGCGCGGTGTGGCGCTTGCTCTGACCTACGCGCTGATTTGGTCCCTGGCGCGCCAGGCTGGGAGCGGCGCGAAGCTGGCCAGCCTGTTGACCCTGTTGGCGGCTTTGGCATCCAGCAACAACTGGTCCGTGCGCCCGCAGATTTTCGCCTACCCCTTGTTCGCGTTGACTTTGTGGGCGCTCTACCGCTGGGGGCAGGGACGGACGAAAACAATCTGGCTGCTACCGCTGGCCAGCCTTCTGTGGGTCAACCTGCACGGCTCATTCGTGCTGCTTTTCCTGCTGACCGGCGCGGCGTTGGTCTTTGGGAAAGGCGATCGCAAGGCGCTGGCCCTGGCGCTGGGAGCCTCGCTCGCCGTGACCCTGCTCAGCCCGCGCGGCTTCGGCGCGTGGACGTACGTGGTCGCCTCGCTCAACACCCCCGCCAGCCAGTCCTTCAGCGTGGAATGGAATCCGCCGGTCAACACTGGCTGGCAGATGAACTTGTTTTTCATCTGGCTGCTGGCCTTTCCGTTCCTGGTAGCCTTCTCGCCTCACAAGCTCTCCCGAACGGAATGGGTTTGGTTCCTGTGCCTTGGCTTCCTGGCGCTGTGGGGTGAACGCTACGTCATCTGGTTTGTCTTGATCTTGACCATCCTGACGGCCTCTTTGCTGGCCGAATTGGGCGGACGCTGGCTGGACCGCCCACACCGGGGAGGAATCCCCGCCTTGGATATCTTGCTAGCGATCCTGTTCGTGGTCATGCCGCTGGCTGTCCTGCCGGGCCTGCGCGAGGGCTGGTGGGACAAGTCGCCCAGTCCGCTGGAGAACACACCTGTACAGGCGACCGCATGGCTGGCGCAGCACCCCAACTTGCCCGGCCCGCTGTGGAGCGAGATCGGCTTTTCGAGTTACCTCGAGTTTGCTTTGCCCTCGCGTCCAACCTGGATAGACACCCGCTTCGAGGTCTTCCCGGTGGAACAATGGGAGCAGTACTGCGCCATCAGCAACGGCGAATGGAATTGGCAGTTGCTGCTGGACGAGGCGGAGGTCAACCTGCTGATGGTCTCAAAGAGCGAGCAGCCGCGCTTGCTGGCTGCGCTGGGGGCCTCGACGGACTGGTGTCGGCTCTACCGCGACGAGGTAGCAGTCATCTATCAGCGTAATACGAGCGGCACGTGCGGGGAGGAGTGAGATGCGTTTTTCCCTACCGAACGTTTTTCAACGCGAATACCGCGAATTGGCGAATGCCGCGAATGGTTTTATAAAAGGTATTCGCGAAATTTGCTCATTGGCGTAATTCGCGTTGAGTCTCTCCCGCCTGAGCGATCATGTGCAGTAGCCCAACGCGAAAACGATTTTCCTGGAAAACGGACTGGACGCTCATTCTCGTCCTGTTCCTATTCTTCCGCCTCCTCTACTCGCTTTTGGGCGTTCTCGAAGCCTCCGGCCCGGAGCCAGAGCCGCTCTCTGGCGGGCCAGTCTTCGGTGCCGCTGCGACGCTTCTCGGGCAGGGCGCGGTCTCTCACGCGCTGGTGGACGTCTGGTTCCGCTGGGATACGGTCTGGTACCTCAAGATCGCGGCTTTTGGCTATAGTCCGCGGGATGGCACGCTTGCCTACATGCCGCTCTATCCCTGGCTGGTGCGCGGACTGGGCGCGCTGACTGGCAACCACCTGCTTGCCGCGTTGCTTATCTCCAACCTGGCTTGCTTGCTCGCGCTGCTTCTGTTCTATGAGGTTGCCCTTGGTGAAGTGCGGAACAAAGAGGTTGTGCTGTGGGGAACTTTCTTTCTCGTCTCTTTCCCTTCTGCTTTCTTTCTCTTCACTGCCTACACCGATTCGCTCTTCCTGGCGCTGGTATTGGCAGCCTGGCTTTCCGCCCGCCGCGCGAACTGGCTAGCGGCCGGTCTGCTCGCCGCACTGGCGACTCTCTGCCGCCTGCAGGGTGCGCTGATGAGCGTTGTGCTGCTGTGGATGTTTTTGGCTCCCATGCTTTTTAACGCGAATGCCGCGAACGGGCGAATGGCGCGAATAAAAAAAATAATCAATTCGCGTCATTCGCTAATTCGCGTTATTCGCGTTAATCCCTCCTGCTTGGCGATTTTCCTCCCGGCCCTGACCTTTGCCGCCTACACTCTCTGGCTGCGGCTGGCTGGACTGGGTTCCATCCCGGCGGCGCTCGAAACATACTGGGGCATCCGCACCGTCGCGCCGTGGACGGGGTTCGGGCTGTTCCTGCAAAGGCTGGTCAGCGGGCAGCGTGTCTTCATAGATTACGTTGACCTGACACTCTTCCTCGTGATGTTGGTGCTTCTGGTCATTGGCCTGTTCCGCCTCGATCCCGCCCTCTCGCTTTATAACATCCTAACCCTGGCGCTGTTCTTCATGCGCGGCACGCCGCCTCACCTGTTGGATAGCTTCAGCCGCTACTTCCTGACCCTGTTCCCTGCGTTTATAATGTCAGCACAGTTCGCTACCACAACCATTGGCGGCCTCCGCAGCCGCATTTTGCGTGTGTCACTCTTGTCGGTTTCGATCGCTTTGCAGATTTTCCTTCTGATGGGCTTTCTGGATTGGAGGTGGGTCGCGTGACCTCTCGCTTTTCCGGCCGGCTGGGGATTCAGCAGCGCGTCCTGCCGCTCTACCGCGTCCCCTTCTTCGACGCCCTGGCTGCCTCCTGCGACGGCAGCTTGGGCGTATTTGCCGGTATGCCGCGCCCGGACGAGGCCATCGCCAGTGTGGACACGTTATTCGTTGCCCACTACTTCCCTGCCCGCAATCTTCACCTTTTTCGCGGCCCGTTCTACCTTTGCTACCAATTTGGTTTGATGGCCTGGCTTCACGACTGGCAGCCGGACGCGCTCATTGTGGAAGCCAATCCACGCTACCTCTCGACGCCCGCGGCTTTGAACTGGGCGAAACGGCGAAATGTGCCGGTAATTGGCTGGGGACTGGGCGCGCCGCCACTTTCGGGACCTTTCGCCGGTGTGCGCCGGAAAGGGCGTTTGCGCTTCCTGAACCGCTTCGATGCCCTCGTCACCTACAGCCGCCGCGGCGCGGACGAGTACGCCGCCCTCGGCTTCCCAGCCGATAGGATCTTTGTCGCCCCGAACGCCTCCGCCC
>CAYZIQ010000179.1:0-4169 GCA_964478375.1 uncultured Chloroflexus sp.
CGTTGAGGAACCTGAGTCCGGTTTGGGCAAAGGTGGCCTTGAGCGACTCCTCGAGGGCCAGCTCCAGCTTTTCCTTCAGGCTCAGGTCCTCCGCTAGCTCCTGGACAGTATGCTGCCCGACCCATTTTTCCACCAATTGGGCGACCTCGGGATAAAGATACAGGCGCAGGTCTTCGCGGGTGTAGCGCTCACGCCCCCTGAGCATGTTGACCAGGAAGCGCGCCGGTTCCTCCACCTGGGCTTGCAGGTGCACGGTCAAGCCGAGGTTGATCGGGTCCTTGGTGAAGACCCCGCCCAAATTGAACTCCATCTCGGCGGGCGTGACTTCCACCAGCAGCACGGACACCTGCGAACTGATGCCGGTCTTGACCCAGTCCAGGATGCGCTTATCCAGGCTGTCCAGGTTGTGGACGCCCGGCCCAAGCGTGCCGCGGTTGGCGCCGCCCTCCACCAGCAGGGCGTTGGTGCCCATCTCGACGATGACGCCGCGCCGCAGGATGCCGGGCAGGTCGTCCGCATCCACGCGCACGGCGAAGTCGTCCTCGCGCCGCGCCCAGCGGTGACCGCGAATCTCCGGTGTGGCAGATTCAGCCAGTGGCCGCCCGCAGTGCTTACAAAATTGGGCGTCGCTGCGGTTCTCGGTGTTACACACGCCGCAGATGATCACGCCTCCGCTCAGCGCCGTCCCGCATTGCGAGCAGAAAGCGGCCTGGGCCGAATTGCTGTGTCCACAATTGGGGCATTTCTTTCCAAAGAGAGCCATGTTACACCTCCATGTTCAACTGGTTTCTTCAACGGACGGTAGTTGTAACGGCCGCCCGCGCCCGTAGAAGTTGTTACAGAATTTCGAAATCTCAGCATCCAATTCAGCCACCATATCATCCGTCAACTCACCGGCTTGAGACTTCTGTTGAAGAAGATGAACCTTGTCACTCAGTGCGTTGGCATATAAAAGCAAGTTCTCATCCGTATCCAGCATTTGCAGCCAGGCACGCCGGTTCACATGCAGGTCAGTGACGTAGGGCGGGCAGCCATAGTCCAGCCGGCCCACTTTTTCGGCGCACTCGTCGGCATTGCGCTCTAGCTCATTCCTTAATCTTAGCGCAAGCTCGACCTTTCCGCGCTTGTACTCGCGGCTGCGAATATCCTGCAAGGTCTCACGGACGTGTTTCAATTCCTTCTGGCACTGTTCACGCACCAGTTCATCCGCCCAGAGGCGGTCGTTGCCCACCAGATTATCGAGATGCTGGAAACCGGACAACATCCAGATTGTCTCCTCGAAGCGTTCGCGTTTTTCATACAAGGCTTTGATGCTTTCCAGTAACACCCCGATCACGAAACCCCAGATGATCAGCAGCACTTCCACTCGATTATCCCAGGAAGCGGCGCGCGCAAGCCAGTTGACCAGTCCAGTCAGGCCAAGGCCAGTCAGGATGACGAAGATCATCCACAGGGTACGCGGCAGCCACCAGTATGCTGGCGGGCGGCGAACCTTCTTCAGGCTCGCCGGAGTCCTGGCATCCTCCTGTTTTTGGCGGATCAGACCTTCGAGCCTCCAACGGCGGCGGCTTTCCCCTTTCTTCGTCTCGACCGTCAACCAGGCGCGCAGGGCGCTGCCGATCTGGGCTTTGACGCTGGTGATGCCTTTCCCCAGGCTTTCTTTATCCAACTGAAAACTGACGAATTTCCCCAAATCCGGATCGAGCTGGCGGGCAAAATCCTCCAATTGCGCCTGATCCTCAAGGGCTTGCATCTTTGCCTCGAGTTCGGGATTCAGCTCGCATTTCTCCGTGACAGCCTGGACTTTTTCAGCAATGGCGGCGCGGTCAGCAGGCTTAGAGAATGTCTTTAGAGGGATGCTGCGAACGGTCATCCCCCTGGCGCTGAGGAGAGGATTGACCCTGGCAAGCAGTTCCGCGGCCAGGCGCGGCGGCCGGTCGCAGCGCAGGTCATCCGCCGCGTACTGGGATGTGACGGCGTTCAGCGCCGCCTGGCTGGTCTCATCGCTGAGGTCCACTTCAATCGTCCAGACCTCCCGCTGTGGGATGACGACTTCGGTAAAATATTTGACGGGGTCGGTGATCTCGAGCGCAGCGACCAGTTTGAGGTCGAGCAGCTCGCCATCCCCGCTCAACAGGTACGGCGCGCTCAGGCGGGCCTCCTGCTCTCCGCTGGTGACGTAGCCAGCCAGGAGGCCGGCGCCCCCGCCGCGCAGACGCTGCCAGTCGGTCAGCAGACGGTGATGACCGGGCGTCAGCGTGCGCCCTTTCCCGTCCGCATACACCACCACCCCCAGGCGGCCGGGCGGCACGATCAGCCATTTGCCGATCCAGCCGGGCAGCTCCTTCAAATGGAAGGCACGTGCAAACGGTAAAGCTCTGAGTTGTTTCTTCTTATCTTTTGCCATTATTGCATCTCCTTCGGTATGGAAAAACTCAATTGCGCCTCAGCCATCTTCGCCATGGCACGCACATCGTCTTTCCTGTCCAATTTCAAGCGACTGATGACCGCCAGGCGGGTGTCGGGATTGCGGCGCGGGTCGCGGCTGAGCAGGTCGCGCAAGTCCGAGAGGCTGACCTGGGCCGGGTCGAAGGTCAGGTTGGCGGCGATCAGGGCGGCGTACGGCGTGCACTGCGCCCCCAGGTTCGCTTCTGCCTGGGTAAGGAGCAGTTCGCCCACCGCATAGCGCAGCGGCTGGCCCAGTTTCTCGCCCAACATGCCGTCCAGGTCGCCTGCCACCATTGCAACGATCAGCACCGCCTGGTGGAGCATTTCGATGGGCACCTGCTCGGCGCTGAAAAGAAGCGCCAGGGCGCCCAGTAGCGTCTGCCGGGCTTCGGCTTGTTCCGGCTGCCGCGCCGGCAGGGACTGGACGACATCCAGCACCTTTTGTAAGGTATAGCGTGGGTGCTGGCCCAGGCCCAAGGCAGAGCGCGCCAGGTAGGTTTCCACCCAGGTGGCCCAGCCCTCCTCGAGCAGTTGCGAGGCCAGGTAGAGCAGGTTGGCCTGCTCACGGCGCAGGCTGGAAACCATGTCATCCGCGCCGCGCAAGCCGAACTTGCGGGCGATCTCCACCTGGTTCAGGCCGAGACGGGTCTTCACCTCCCCCAGGGCAGAGTAGGCGTTCAGGAAGCCGTGCCCCAGTTTTTCGTGTGCAGCGGTCTCCAGGATGTGCAGGAAGGTCTCGGGATGCTCGAAAGCCTGCCGGGGGGTGAGGCCTTGCCGGAAAGCGAACAGCCAGCCGTTGAGATAGGCACCTGTGCCGGGCAGGTTGTAGCCCAGGATACCGCCGCCATTCTGGCGCGCTGCTTCCTCGGCATCTTTCGCCAGACGCTGCACTTCCGCCCGGCGCGCCTCGGGCGAGAGATCCATTTGCGCGACGATAGGCGTATAGAACTCCTCGAGCGTTTCACAATAGACGGTGAGGTAATTCAACCTGGATGGCGAGTAATAGTCGCTGAGATGAAATGTCTGGAAAAAGGCGGTATCCACCTGCCGCAGCGATTCGTAGCTGGAGATATCCACCTGGAATTGAACAGGTGGCTGCACCACGACAGGTGGCATCCCGGATTTAGCCAGCCTCCCCAGCCGGCTGCCGAGATCGGCCGGAATGGCGGGCGCGAACTCGTGCAACAGGCGCGCCCGCAATTCCTGCTGCTCGGTCTCCAGGCGGGTGGCATGTTGCTGGCACGTCTCCTCGAGTTTGCTTTCAAAGCTTGTTTTGATCTCGTCCAGTTTGCTCATCAGCGGTCGCCTTTCAATTTGCTTTTCAAACAACCTGTATTTTCAAAAAACTTCTGCTTCAGAAAAACAGTAATTCAGAAACCAGAATTCCAGTACTAAGGTGAGCGGGAGCAACGAAAACCGAGACTGATGAGGGCATCCGAAGGATCGTACCAGTAGCGGTCGGCAGAGCGGACGAGGTTACCGTCGTAGTCCCACGAGCCGCCACGCAGCACATAACCACCTTTCTCATGGGGCGATGAGGTCCACTCCCAGACATTGCCGCTCATATCCCAGACGCCGTAAGGGCTGACGCCATCAGGAAATTCATCCGCGGCTGTAGTGCCACCGATCTTGACCTCAAGACTATTGCAATATTTCCCAGGGATCCAATCCTCTCCCCAGGGATAAGTACGCCCATCCTCGCCGCGCGCCGCCTTTTCCCA
>CAYZIQ010000180.1:0-1726 GCA_964478375.1 uncultured Chloroflexus sp.
TTCGCGCCTTCATAGTCATTATACACCCATACCACGAATCTGGCAAGCACTCATTGCCCGATGGGCGAAGGTCTCAGTGTTGGACGGGCCTTAGCCTAACACCCGCGCCAACTCCTCGACAACCGCATTGAGCTCGAAGGGCTTCTTCAGGAATCCATCCGCCCCATTCTCGCGGGCCTCGGCTTCCTCTGCCTCTTGCCCCTCTTCCAATACCATGATGACTTTCGAGGTAGAGTCAGCCTCCTTGATTGCCTTCAATGCGGACAGCCCATCCGACCCTCTCATAATCACGTCCAGGGTGACCACGTCCGGCTGGAGATCGTTGTAGAGGGCAACAGCCTCGTCTCCGTCTTTTGCCGCCGCCACCACTTTGTGTCCCGCCTTCTCCACCATGTATTGCAGGATGGCGGTCATGACGACGGAATCATCTGCGATCAGAACGTTGGCCATGGTATAACTCCTCTCAGTGTGAATTCTAGGGTATGCACGTTTACACCCTGAGCCTCCCTACAACAAAACTCAGCCTGGTTCCCAGCTCCTCTATCTTCTCGGCGGTTACTTGCGCCTCCAGGGAGCTGGCCGCACTCCTGGTGCCGGCTCGTTGAATCCCCGCCATCGCCGCTTCCAATCGGGCGATCCAACCGGCCTCTCGGTCGGACAGTTGCGGCGACTGCCTGGCCTCCTGGATGACGGCCTCAGCCGCCCTCGCCGCTGTCTCCATCTCCGCTGAATCCGATACGAGCTGGAGGGTCATCTTCAGCGTCTCGGCCGACTGGGATTGCAAGAGATTGGCCCCCTGTTGGATCTCCTGCACCAGGCCGCGCACATTCTCCGCCATGACGCTGAACGACGCCCCCAGCACGTCCTTCGGCGATTGCGGTTGTAATGCAATCGTCAGATCGCCATCGGCGATCTGCTCCGCAGCCCTGGCCAGCTCCTGCAAGGACAGTACCATGCGCTCAAATGCCTGAGCCAACATGCCTACCTCGTCCTTTCGTTCGGACGCCGGCACACTCACATCCAGATCACCGGTAGCGACCTGTGCTGCCACCCTGCTGATTCTCGCCAGCGGGTTGGCGATAACGGCGGTGAGGAAAGTAGCCAGGGCTACGCTGACCAGGAAAACCAGGGCCCCGATGGCCACCAGAAGGGAAATAGTGACGTTGACTCTCTGCATGGCTTGCTCGATGGTCGTGCGAGCCCCCTCCCTCGCCGCATGGCTCAACTGAGTGACCATCTCTCGCACCTTCAGAAACCGTTGGGTTTGTTCGCCCAGTATCAGCACCTCCGCCTCGGCGAAGTTCCCTGCGGCGATCATGGGGATGACGTGCTCATCCCGAATGGTATTGAAATCGCGCCGGGCCTGGTCGAGTTCCTTGAGCTGGCCGGACAGCTCGGCATTACCCGCGTTACGCTCGAGCAGCCGCTGGGTGATCTCGTCATTGGTGGCCGAAAGGGCTTTGATCTCATTATAGATCTCCTCGCTGAATCGTTCTCTCGTCAGCACCAGGCGCATCAGGGAGACCCGATTTTCGTTCAAGTTGGCCTCCAGCCTCAGCAGGTCGAGGGCATTGGCCATCTCTACCTCCTGCAGCGCCCTCTGCGAGGTAAGCAGGGCGCTCATGCCGGGGAAAGCGACGGCGACGGCGGTCTCCAGCAGGAGGATGAGCACGCCAAAGCTCAACAGGAGCTTGCCCCGCGTCGAAAGGTTAATAAACCATTTCAT
>CAYZIQ010000180.1:1826-4123 GCA_964478375.1 uncultured Chloroflexus sp.
AATACGCAACACGCAATACGCAATACGCATCACGCAATACGTTTCACGTTTCCCGCATCACCTCCAAAAACACCTCCACCACCCGCGGATCAAAGTGCTTCCCGGTCTCCTGGCCGATGTGCTGCAGGGCTCTCGCCTTCGACCACGCCGGGCGGTAAGGGCGGTCGGAGGTGAGGGCATCGTACACGTCTACCACGGCGAAGATGCGGGCTGGCAGGGGGATGCTCTCCCCTTTGAGTCGCCGGGGGTAGCCAGAGCCGTCCCACTTCTCGTGATGGCAGTACGGAATGTCGAGCGCGGGCCGCACGTAGGCGATGGGCGAAAGCATCTCGAAGGCGTAGGTGGGGTGTTGGCGCATGATCTCCCACTCCTCGTCGGTGAGCTTGTCCGGCTTGAGCAGGACGTGGTCGGGGATGCCCATCTTGCCCATGTCGTGCAAGAGCGCGCCGCGCCGCGCGTGCACCAGTTCGGCCTCGGACGTGCCCATAGCCCGGGCCAGGCTCACGGTTAACTCGGTGACACGCTGGGTGTGGCCCTCGGTCTCTCGGTCGCGCAGGTCAAGGGCGCGGGACCAGCCCTCGATCGTCGCGTCGTACGCCATCACCAATTCCGCATTGGAGCGCTGGAGACTACCAAGCAGACTGGCGTTGTCTATGGCGATGGCAGCTTGCCCCGCCAGAGTGCCCAGGAAATCCAGCCATTCCCGGTCACGTTCCTGGTGGCTGCGGGTGAAAACTTCCAGGACACCTCTGACCTGCCCTTTGGATATCAACGGTACGCCGAAGTAGCAAACAAAGCCCTCATCAGCCAGCAAGGAGGCGCGCACGAACCATTGGATATCTTCCTGCAGACCGTAAACGATCACCGTCTCGCGCTCGAGCGCCGCCTTGCCGGCGTACCCTTCACCCAGGCGCAGGCGAGATTTTTCGATCTCCTTTGTGTGAAAGCCGCGCCCGGCCGCGTACTCCAGAATCTGGGTGTGTGGGTTGAGCAGCAGCACTGTTGCCGCGTCCACGCGCAGTTGACTGATAACCTCTTGGAGAACGACTTTGAGGGTCAGGTTCAAATCGGTGCTGCCGGTGATGGCGGAGTCAATCGCGCGCAGGGCGGTGAGGCGCTGCAATTGCTGCTCGGTCTGGGCGCGCAGCGTGGCGCGGTGGAGCGCGGTCGCGGCTTGATCGCCGATGCTGCGCGCCAGGCGGACTTTGTCGGCGGTGAACGGCTCGCGCTCGTCGGTGCGCGCTTCGCCGGACATCAACAGCCCCAGGGCGCGCTCGCTCACGCGGAGCGGAACCAGGCACAGCGTCTGGGTAATACCGAGAAAGAGAGCCGCGCGCTCGGCGTCGTTGATGTCGGGACTGTCGCAGGGCAGGACGATGGGATCGTTCTGCGTCAGGGCGCGCTGACTGAACGGTAGCGCGGTGATCGGCTCGCGCCGTCCCACTTCGAGGTCGCATCCAAGGACGCGGCGCGGGTAAGCCGCCCGCACGACGAATTGATCTCCCTCCCAGAGCATCAAGCGGGCGAAGGTGACGCGGACGGTGGCGACCGCGTGGCGGGTGATCAGATCGAGGATGGCGTCGAAATCGTACGCCTCCGACAACTCGCGCGAGAGGTCGTAGAGCGCGCCCAGTTCCTCGCGCCGCGCTTGTTCCTGTTCGAACAGCCGCGCGTTCGCAATCGCCTGCGCGGCTTGGTCGGCGAGACCACGCAGCAGGGCGATTTCGTCTTCGGTGAATTGGCGCACCTGGAGGGCGGCGACATCCAGCGTGCCGATCAGGTGGTCGTTGCGCTGCATCACCGCGACCGCGACGGCGTGGATGTTCATAGAGGCGTAATAGTCCGCCTGAGGCAAGTCGCGGAGCGCTTGCACATCCGGGATGACGATGACGGGATCCATCTGGGGCGCGAACTGGTCGTAGAGCGCGCGGGGCATGGGAACGTGACGTTGGAGTGCATCATGCGCCAAGCCCCAGCCCCCAGCAGTGCAAAACGCATCGCGCGTGGGATCGTACAACGCGACACTACTTGCCGGGACATTGAGCGCGCGCGCCGTCTCTTCGCAGACGGCGTTGAGCACCGCCTCCAGGTTCAGTTGGGCGTTGAGGCGCGCGGCGGTGCGGGCTAATGCTTCCGCGCGCGCGGCGTTCCGGCAAACCTGTTCCTCCGCGCGCTTGCGCGGGGTAATGTCTTCCACGGTGCCTTCGTAGTAGAGCAGTGTGCCGCTTTCATCGCGCACGGGGCGGGCGTTCTCCGAAATCCAGATCACACTGCCGTCTTTGCGATAGACCGGAGAC
>CAYZIQ010000181.1:0-4108 GCA_964478375.1 uncultured Chloroflexus sp.
CGTCGCTGTCACCGAAGGAGAACCTCTCATCCTGACAGTCCTTTGACCCTCGCGTGGCGTAACTGGACGGAAGAAAAGAGAGCAAGTATAATTCAACCTTTGGCTGTCAAGCCAAGAGTGGTATCTTCTCAACAAGAAAGGGATATCCCCACCCCTAATCTATTGAGACGATACCAGGAGCAGTTCAAGGAGAAGTGTGATCATGAAAGTTAGCCCCTCCATTCGTAAGCGCTGCGCGAAGTGCAAGGTCGTCAAGCGCAAAGGCAAATTGTTCATCATTTGCGAAAATCCTAAGCACAAACAGCGACAAGGATAGTGTGACCTATGGCAAGAATTGAAGGTGTTGATCTTCCGCGCAATAAGCGAGTCGAAGTTGGCCTGACCTACATTTTTGGTATTGGCCCGACTCGGGCGCGTAAAATCCTGGCTGAGACCAGAGTCAATCCGGATACGCGCGTAAAGGACCTGACCGAATCCGAAGTTTCTGCTATCCGCGACTACATTGGCAAGAACTGGAAAGTCGAAGGCGACCTGCGCCGCACAGAGCAATTGAATATCAAGCGGTTGATCGAAATTGGCTGCTATCGCGGCCTCCGTCACCGCCGTAACCTACCGGTGCATGGTCAGCGTACGCGCACCAACGCCCGCACCCGCAAGGGGCCGAAGAAAACGGTCGCCGGGCGCGGACGCCGTCGCGGCGGAAAGAAGTAAGCTCGAGTTTTAGAGAGGTCTTATGGCTCAAAGTGTACGTTCGGCGCGTCGCGGTGGCGGCGCAAAAAAGGCCAAGCGTGCCTTGTCTTCGGGGCAGGTGCACGTCTTTGCCTCCTTCAACAATACCATTGTGACTGTGACTGATACCGAAGGGAATACCCTCACCTGGGGCAGTGCAGGCTCGGTGGGTTTCAAAGGCTCGCGCAAGAGCACGCCCTTTGCTGCCCGGCTGGCTGCCGAACAGGCTATCAAGGCCGCACAGGCGATAGGCATCCAGGAAGTGGACCTGATCGTCAAAGGTCCCGGCCCGGGTCGTGAATCGGCTATTCGGGCGGTGCAGGCCATGGGTATGAAGGTGCGTTCTATCTCGGATAAGACGCCGGTGCCGCACAACGGCTGCCGGCCTCCGAAGAAGCGCCGCGTTTAGTTCAAGCGAGAGAGGTTAGATCGTATGGCAAAAGAACTTGGGCCGGCTTGCAAGCTGTGCCGGCGTGAAGCTGAAAAACTATATCTGAAGGGTGAGCGCTGCTTTTCCCCGAAGTGTGCCTTCGAGCGGCGGGGCTTTGCCCCCGGCCAGCACGGACGTTCAACGGGCGGACGCCGCGGTGGTAGAGGCAGCGGTAGTGGTCGTGAATCGGACTATTCCCGCCAGTTGCGCGCCAAGCAGAAGGCGCGCCGCGTCTACGGCATTTACGAGCGTCAGTTCCGCCGTTACTACGATACGGCTTTGCGCCGCCGTGGAATTACCGGCTTGGTGCTGCTCCAAACCCTGGAATCCCGTTTGGATAATGTCATCTTCCGGATAGGATTTGCCAACAGCCGCGGACAAGCCCGTTTGCTCGTCTCGCACGGCCATTTTACAGTCAACGGCCGCCGCACCGACATCCCCTCGATGGTTTTACGCCCCGGTGATGTGATCGCCGTGCGCGAAGGCTCGCGCGACAGCACTTATTTCAAGGAATTGGCTTCGGCGGCAGAGGCGCGCAACATCCTGCCTTGGTTGAGCCGCGACTTGAAGAACCTTTCAGGCAGCGTTTTGCGTCTGCCTGAGCGTGCCGAGATTGACGGCAACTTGAACGAGCAGTTGATCGTCGAATATTACTCGCGATAATCCGAGACTTTTTGCTCAATTGGATTCGGTGTACCTTTAGTACGCCGGGGAGAGGTGAACCGTGACAGGTATTACGAACATGGTCATGCCGAAGATCGAGCGCGAGGATGAGGCTCGGAATTATGGCAAGTTTATCATCAGCCCGTTGGAGCGCGGCTACGGGGTAACCCTGGGCAATGCTCTGCGACGGGTAATGCTTTCGTCGCTGGAAGGCACGGCGGTGGCATCCATTCGCATCGCGGATGTGCTGCATGAGTTCAGCGACATACCAGGCGTCCGGGAAGACGTGTTGCAGGTCATGCTGCAGATCAAACAGCTACGCCTGACCCTGGATGGCGTGGATACCGCCCGTATGCACTTGGAGGTGCGCGGGGAGGGTGTTGTGACCGCAGCCGATATTATTGCGCCGCCCGAGGTGCAGATCATCAATCCCGACCTGTATCTTTTCACGGCGGATAGTGCCAAGACCCGCCTGGACATCGAATTCATGGTCGAGCGCGGGCGCGGCTATTTGCCTGCCAACGAGCGCGGACGGATGCCGATCGGTGAGCTGCCCGTGGATGCGATCTTCAGCCCGGTCAAGCGCATCAACTGGAACGTGCAGGCAGCGCGCGTCGGCCAGAGTACCAATTACGATAAGCTGGTGCTCGAAATCTGGACGGACGGCACTCTTTCGCCCGAAAACGCCCTGAGCAGTTCGGCCAAGATTCTCATCGAGCATCTGCGCTACATTGCTGGCATCAGCGAGGAAACCCTGGCCATTGCTATTGAAAAAGAGGCGGCCGGTTCTCGCCTGACCAGCGAGGTGGCCGAGGCGCCGGTCGAATCACTCGATCTATCGGTGCGCGTGTTCAACTCGCTGAAGCGCACTGGCATTACCACCGTCGGCGACGTGCTGGAGCTGCTCGACAAAGGCGACCAGGCTGTGATGTCCATCCGTAATTTTGGCGAGAAGAGCCTGGAAGAATTGCGCACCAAGATGCGTGAGAAGGGTTATTTGAAGGACGAAGCCCCGCTCAGTGCGCGGGATGAAGTCAAGAAAGAGTCGGAGTAACTTAGAAATGCGACATCAAGTATCAGGTTACAAGCTGAATCGCAGCAAAGGTGCACGCCTCGCGCTGCGCCGTACGCTGATCAAACAGTTCTTTACCCACGAGCGCATCCGCACCACCGAGGCCAAAGCAGCCGCCATCCGCGGTGAGGCCGAGCGGATGATCACCCTGGCGCGCAACGTCAAAGACGCTGAGGATGTTGAAAAGGTCAACGCGCGCCGCAACATCGCCGCGAAACTGGGCGATAACGAGGTGGTCAAAAAGTTGTTCGATGAGATTGCCCCGCGTTTTGCCGAGCGCACCGGCGGTTATACGCGTGTTTTGAAGTTGGGCCCTCGCCAGGGCGATTCTGCCGAGATGGTGCTTTTGGAGTTAGTAGAAGAGTAGAGAATAGAGAGTAGTGAGTGGTGAGTTGTGACTGATCTCTACTCTCGAATCTCTGCTCACTAACATGGAACGTTATCAGATTACCCTGGCTTACGACGGTACCGATTTCGTCGGCAGCCAACGCCAGGCTTCGACTGGGCTCAGCCCAAGAGTCAAATCCCGCACGGTGCAGGGCGAACTCGAGAAAGCACTGCGCAAACTGGGCTGGGGCGGACGAGCGGTCTATCTCGCCGGGCGCACCGATACCGGCACTCACGCCAGCGGGCAAGTGGCCGCCTTCGACCTAGATTGGCAGCATTCGCTCGAGGATTTGCTCAGTGCCTTGAACGCCAACTTGCCGTCCGATATGGCCGTGCGTGAGGTGAAGGTGGCTGCGGCAAGATTCCAACCGCGTTTCGACGCCACTTCCCGCCGTTACCGCTACCGGCTGTTTTGCCAAAGCGTGCGCGATCCCTTGCGGGAACGCTATGCCTGGCGAGTCTGGCCGCCTGTCGCAGAACTGACGCCGCTGGCGAAAATGTGGCCAGGCACGCATGATTTCGCTGCCTTCGGTTCTCCACCTAAGCCCGGGGGCAGTACGCTGCGCACCGTCCTGTTCGCCGAATGGCAACATCACGGCGACGAGTGGATCTTCGAGATCCAGGCGGACGCTTTCCTATATCGCATGGTGCGCAGATTGGTCCACGTTCAGGTAGCCGTTGGGCAGGGAAGGGCTCAGGCGGAGGAACTGGCCGCGGCGCTGGCGGACAGGCCCGAGGCGCCGTCCCGAGGCGAAAGCCGAAGGATCCAGGTTTTGCCCGCCGGCCTCGCTCCGGCAAATGGCCTCACGCTCGTCGAAGTCCGTTAT
>CAYZIQ010000182.1:0-4088 GCA_964478375.1 uncultured Chloroflexus sp.
ACTCTGAAAATCGCGCCACCGAATTCTGAAATTCGCGCCACTGCGATACTGAAAACCGCGCCACTATCCTCTGAAAACCGCGCCACCCCGATACTGAAAACCGCGCCATTGCGATACTGAAAACCGCGCCACTCACCCTGTGCCAGGGCTGCCTGAACGATCTCGGCAGGGACTTCTTCGAGCAGCACGTCAAATCGCCGCGCTGCCTCCCACTTGCTCTCCTCGCCCAAGCCGCTGCGACCGCAGCGCAGGTAAATCTGTACGATGGGATCGCGCAGCCATTCCCAGATTGTTTTGGGACGTGCTATCCCTATCCAGCCTGCGATCTCGGCATACCCGCCTCGCACCGTGACTTGGTTGCGGGCTGAGCCGCTCTCTGCATCCACGAAGCAGCGGTCGCGCAGGATGGTGAGCATCCAGCCAGGTCCTGTTCCCAGCCAGGGCAGGATATGTGCGATGAAAAAGTGGGTGATGACCAGCAGGTCGCCCGGAGGCATCAGGTGCATCTGCATCCGCTCGGCTAAGGCGTCCAGCTTTTCATCGGGCAGTTCATCCATGAACAGATCGCGGACGATCTGGCGAACGGTTTGCGGCTGGCCGCCTCCGGGCGTTGGCGCGTCCGGTGGAATAAGTGTCTCGACCGGCGTCTCGCAAGCCGCCGCTGCCATGCCTTCCGGCCCGCCGTGCTGCTCAATGTGACCGGCAATCCAGGTGGTCAAGGAGTGGACGTCCGCGGCGGTCAACGGCAGGGTCATGGCAACCGAGTAGCGGCGCGGCAGGCGGCGCAGGGTGGGACCGGCCGCCCATTCCTTCACGTCCGCTGCAATGGGTGTGACCAGCGCGGCCAGCCGCGCCCAGGTCTGGTCCCGCTTGACCCGGTTCCAGAATGTCCGCTCGGTCGCCCCGCTCATGGCGGCGATCTGCTTTCCGCAGAAGCGGGCTGACTTCCGGCCAGAACGCGCCCCGGCGTTGTATGCCGCCTGGCGGAAGCCGATATACAGCCAGCCCAGGTCGGGACCGAGCAGCCGCAGGTGGCGTAGGAAATAGGCGTTGAGGGCGACGGCCCTCTCCGGCATGACGACCTGCTCGTATGCCGATTCCCACACCGCCTCGACATCCAACTCTTTTTCTGTGGAGCGACCTTCCTCTCTCCCTGCCTCAGCTCTCTGATCTTCTTCGGAGAGGTCGTCGCCAGCGTGAACAACAAACTGGACCTCCACATCCTGGTTCGTGATCCCGGTCAGCAGGCGCGTTAGTGTGCTGGAGAGACGGCTCTCCAGCCAGTCACGGGCATAAGCATTGCGCACGCCGATGGTCGCCAATCCTTCGCCGAAACGCACCAGGCGGGCATCGCGCACCCAGGTGTCGAAGGAGGCTTTGGGCATTTCCAGCTGGAGTTGTCCGAGGGCAGATTGCCAGGCTCTTTCAGCATCCATAGTGGGCCAATTCCATAAATCTCACAGGAAGCTTTGTGGCAAGCGACTTCCTAAAAACGAACCTTACATGGTTCAGGAGGAAAAAGTGGCTTGTATGCCTTCCTGGTGAGACTACGTAAGCGGCAACGTAAGCAGCAGGGTAAACGGCGCGGCAACCTACCGTAAGCGGCGCGTAAACAATGCCGCTTACGTTCTTTTTCTCACCAAAAACGAACTTTCGGGTTTCCGGGAAAAGCGCGTAATGTTTTTGGATGGCGTTCATTCAGTCCACCCTGCGAGTGTTTGGCGGGCTGATCGCGGCTGGGGATCGAAGTGAATTCGGCCGGCTTTATAGGCCTCCAAGCCATGCTTGAGCAGAACGGTTGCCACCTCACCCACTGGCACGTATTTATAATTAGCCAAGCGGCGAAGCGCCTCAGCTGTCTCTTTTCCCACACCTCGATACGATACAACCAATTTCCACGCGGCAGGAGCTATTTCTTCCCTACGGTTTTTGCGGGTAGGGCTTGGTTTGGGAATGGGGTTCGAGATTTCCTCGCTCCATCCCTGTCGCTTTTGAAAGTTGCTGGATAAGGGGAACAAGGTCATGCGTGCCGCTTTCGGGCGTGGTTCCAGGGGCAGCGTCCCACGATCCACGCACGCCAGGCCGTAGCTCAGGAAGACATCAACGATCTCCCCTGCCATCACGCGTTGCTCACCTGCCACGGCCAGAATCTGCTCGTTGACATCCGTTGGAATTCCCCGAAAACTGACAGTGGGGTGAGCCATCTCGTACTGCCGGCCGCGCTTTTTCTTCTCTGCCACGCGCAGGTCGTCCAGGACGCTGGCCGGCCGCGGCTGTTCAGGCTGTCCGGCGTGTTCGCTCTCGGCGGGTGTAATTTGAGCGCCTTTGAGACGGTCGAAGGGATCGCGGCGAGGCATGTTCTTTCCTCTCGTCTAGAACTTGAGAACGAAATCCACCAGGTTGGCGTACTCTCTGGCTGAACGGCTTTCCTGGTCTTTCGCGAATATCGTCAGAGCCTCCGAGGCACATTCGCGCAGCACAGTCGCCCGGTGGATGGGAGTGAGAAGGCGGTTGCTGAACGTTTCTCGAAGCGACTCGATATTGGCTCTGCTTTCCCGGGTTTGCTCATCGAAGAAGGTGGGTAGAACGCCTAACAGCGCACCCTCCCAAGATTTTTCTTTTTGCAGGATGGTCAAGGTTTGCACCATCTGGCTTAGGCCGTCGGCTGCCAGGAATTCGGTCGCTGTGGGGATAATGACCAGGCTGGCTGTCCAGACCGCCCGTTCCTGGATGCCGCCCACGCTGGGCGCGGTATCGAACAAGATGTAGTCCAGACCCTCGCGGATAAACGGCTTCAGCACGTCGCGCACGCAAGATAGAGGCCGGCCTTCGGCATTGATGACAGTCTGGGCGGCGCTGGTGGTCGTGTCGCCGGGGATCAGCCAGAAATTTTCGCGCCCGGTATTGCGTACCCATTGGCGGGCTGTTTCGACCGTTCCAGCCTGCCGTGGGGCGACAAGCAGGTAGAACGCTCCGGGTTCAGGCCTCAGGCCGAGCGCGGTTGCACATTGTCCCTGGGGATCGAGGTCGATCAGCAGCACTTTCTTGCCTCGCAGCGTCAAACCATGTGCAAGGGACACAGCAGTCGTGGTCTTTCCCACGCCGCCCTTTTGATTGGCAATCGTGATGATGGTGGTCATGGTTTATTCCTTCGCAGTGCCTTTATGGTTGGATTGTTTGTCCAAGAACTCGCGGATCCTGGCCGGCGCGAAACGCCAATCACTTCGCGCGGTTGCTCTGAATTTGAAGCCGGGTAGGATGCCGCGAGCGGCCCAGTTCCGCACGGTTGCGGGGGTTACTCTCAAAAAGCGAGCCGCGTCTTCGGTGGTCCACAGAGGTTCTTCGTTCACCGTCGCTGCTTCTCACTCGTCGGGTTCAACGACCATCATTCCTACTCGTTGGGCGGGTTGAACTTTTGCAGAGATTCCGCCAGCATGACTAGCATACATTGCAGGGAAGGGGAGAGCTGGTCGAACAAGTGCAGCAATTTGGCGCGGTCGGGGTTGAGATCGTTGACACCCGGCGCTTCGGAAAGACCACTGAGTTGTAGGAAGAAACTTAGTGGTTGGTTGGTAGCTTTTGCTAGGCGAACGCAGGTTTCGAGTGATGGGAGCCGGTTTGGATAATAGATCAGATTGCGCAAGGTGCTATCGGATAGTCCGGCCAAACGAGATAGCTTGGTCAAAGTAACCGCGTTCTGCTCGACATATTCAAGCAACCAATTCCCCAAAGGTGATGATCCTTTTCTTGTGATCTGACGGGACATAACAGTCTCCTTGAAAACATTTCTGCTTACGGCGAATTGGATTAACAAACAAACGCCTCTCGCATTGTTGATACGAGAGGCGTTCGGAGGACAACCTTGTGACTTTGCCGGTCACCCCCAAGGCCTGGGGGTGAAGACGCCATCATTTGTTTCTGTTCACTTATCGAGCTCGCTCTGGATGAGGCCTAGGGCTTCATCCGGCTTAGCGATAGGGGGAATAATCACGAGCACTTTTCCGGTGCTCATGTTGTAACATGGGGAATGACCCCCACTCTCCCCGCCTGAGAAAAAACGCGTCCGTGAGGGCGTGTTTTCTTTTCAT
>CAYZIQ010000183.1:0-4048 GCA_964478375.1 uncultured Chloroflexus sp.
TTAACAGGCAGATGCTCAGCGTCTGCCTGTTTTGTTATTTCTGACCTAACCCCCGTTCCCCCTTCCCTACAGGGAAGGGGCAGGGGATAGGTCCCAGCGAGGTCTTATGTCACCCCACACCACTGGTTCCGTAGAAGTCATCACAGGTTCGATGTTCAGCGGCAAGACGGATGAGCTCATCCGACGCTTGCGCCGTGCTGCCATCGCTCGCCAGAAAGTGCAGGTTTTCAAACCGGCGGTTGACGTGCGCTATGCCGTCGAGAAGGTCACCTCGCACGCCGGCACGGACTTCGATGCCATCCCAATCGAGCACGCTGCGGATGTACACGAACGTTTGGAAAAAGATACGACGGTGGTCGCGATTGACGAGGCCCAATTCTTCGATCATGAGCTCATCACTGTGGTGGATGGATTAGCGAAGCGCGGCATCCGCGTCATCGTCGCTGGGTTGGACACCGACTTCCGCGGCGAACCCTTTGGCCCCATGCCGGTGTTGATGGCCAAAGCCGAACATGTGGACAAGCTGCAAGCCATCTGCATGGTGTGCGGAGAACCAGCCAGCCGCACACAGCGTCTAGTCAACGGGAAGCCGGCCCGCTACGATGACCCCGTGGTGATCGTCGGCGCGGCGGAATTGTACGAAGCCCGCTGCCGCAAACATCATAAGGTGCCGCGTTAGAGGATCAGCACCATGAAAGACTACAAAGAATATCTCGCCGAAATCCTCATTGACGAACAGACCCTCCAAAGGCGCATTGCTGAACTGGGCGCGCAGATCAGCCACGATTACGCAGGCCAGGAACTGCTCCTGATCTGCATCTTGCGCGGCGGCATGATCTTTTTGGTGGATCTGATGCGCCACATCCGCGTGC
This sequence comes from uncultured Chloroflexus sp., assembly GCA_964478375.1. Classification (GTDB taxonomy): domain Bacteria; phylum Chloroflexota; class Anaerolineae; order Anaerolineales; family Villigracilaceae; genus CG2-30-58-95. The sequence goes on from CAYZIQ010000183.1 coordinate 873, forward strand.
CGCACCAGATTGACTTCATGGCGATTGCCTCCTACGGCTCCGGCGCGCGCCAATCCGATGGCGACGTGCGCCTGACCCTCGACCTGCAGACCAACATCCACGACAAGAACGTCCTGCTGGTAGAAGACATCATTGACAGCGGTCACACCCTTGCCTACGTTCTCGACTTCCTGGCGACGCGCCAGCCAAAGTCTCTGCGCGTTTGCACCCTGCTCGACAAGAAAGAACGCCGCGAGGTTGACGTACCCATCCATTACTGCGGCTTTGTCATCCCCAACAAATTCGTCTTCGGCTACGGCCTGGACCTCGACGAATATTTTCGCAACCTGCCCTTCGTCGGCGTCGTGGATGTAAACAAATATCGCCCACAAACCTGATTTCGTTTTACGATTTACATTTCACGCTCCACCCTCCTCGCTCACCCCTCCACGCCCATGTCCTCTAACGGCGAAGCAAATCCCCTTTCCCCTTACGCAGGACGCTGGGTGGCCCGGCTTCACGGACAGATCATCGCCCAGGGCGGGACGCCCGAACAGGCTCGCCGCGCCGCCCAGGGTTCCCGCTTCAAAGAAACGCCCGAAATCGTTTTTATGCCGACCACCTTCCCGCTGAACTTTCCTCCCCTGCTCAACGCCGTCCGCGCCGCCCTGCCGGACGATAAAACCGTCTACCTGGTCGGCGGAGCAGTGCGGGACCTGCTGCTCGGTCGCGCCACCCACGACCTCGACTTCGCCCTCGGCGGGGATGCCATCAAAACGGCCCGTCGTGTTGCCAATTCCCTGTCCCGTGCTGGAACCGGGACTATCACGAAAGCGGATTTCTATCCCCTCGACCCGGAGCGCGATACCGGCCGCGTCATCGTCACAGCCGAGGATGGGACACGCACGGTGATGGATTTCGCCGCCTTCCGCGGCCCCGCCCCTTCAGCAGGGCTTCGACACCGTTCGCCTGCACTTGCGCAGGTGCAAGCGTGCCGCGAGCAACGGCGGCACGCCGGTGCGAGACGGCAGGCTCAGCCCGGCAGCCCAGGGCAGGATTTGGAATCCGATCTGCGCGGCCGCGACTTCACCCTCAACGCCATCGCCATGGACGTGCGCACGCTGGCAATTTACGATCCCCTCAGCGGCGTGCAGGATTTGCGTGAGAAGCGCCTGCGCCAATGCTCACCCTCCACCTTTCGCGATGATCCAGTGCGCATCTTGCGCGCCATCCGTCTGGCGGCTGCATTTGGCTTTCACATCCTGCCCGAGACACGGCAGGCCATGAAGAAGGCTGTGAAGTTGTTATCGAACGTCTCCGCTGAACGCCTGCGGGACGAGCTATTTCGCATCCTCGAAGGACCGCAACCCGCAACCTCGCTGCGAGCGCTGGATATGCTGGGCGCGCTAGCGCCCATCTTGCCCGAACTGCCCCCGCTGAAGGGAGTTACGCAGCCCTCGCCACACGTCAGCGAGGTATGGGCACACACCCTGAGCACCCTGACTTACCTCGAAATGATCCTGGCCGCGTTGACTCCAGACTATAACCCCGATTCAGCCTCCGACCTGTTCAACGGCCTGATGGTGATGCGCATCGGTCGTTACCGCCAGCAGATCGGGGAACACTTCGCCTCCCCGCTCAACGTCAACCGTTCGCTGCGCGGATTGCTCTTCTTCGCCGCGCTGTATCACGATATCGCCAAGCCGCTGACGAAGACTGCGGAGGGAGACGGCCGCCTGCGCTTCTGGGGTCACGACGTGGAAAGCGCAGAGATGGCCGCCGCGCGCGGGCGCGCCCTCCAATTATCCAGCAACGAGATCGAGCGACTGGAGATCATCGTCCGCAATCACATGCGCGTTCTGAATCACACGAATCGGCTGGCCAAAGAGCATAAAAGCCCCTCACGGCGCGCCCTCTACCGCTTTTTCCGCGATACCGGCGCGGCCGGCGTGGATGGTTGCCTGTTGGCGCTGGCCGACCTGCGCGCCACCTACGAGCATACCCTGCCCCAGGAGATGTGGGCTGCCGGCCTGGACGTTGTTCGGCTTTTCATGGAAAACTGGTGGGAGAAACGCGCCGAGAGCATCACCCCGCCTGCGTTATTGAACGGCAATGAATTGATGCAGGCATTGAAGCTCCAGCCCGGGCCATTGATCGGCCAACTTTTGGAAGCCGTTCGCGAGGCGCAGGCAATGGGAGAGGTGTCCACGCGGGAGCAGGCGCTGGATTTGGCAAGGAAGTGTTTGGAAGAGAAGAAATGAATCTCGTCTTCTTCGATCTCGAAACACAAAAGCTGTTCCAAGATGTGGGCGGGCGCAATAACGTCTCCCTCCTGCGCCTGGCCTGCGGTGTGACTTACTCCACGCAGCGCGGTAACTTTGCCGTTTATTGGGAAAGCGACGTGCCAGCCTTGATCGCCGAACTCATGTCCGCCGATCGCGTGGTTGGTTTCAATCTCAAAGACTTCGATTACGAGGTGCTGAAACCTTACGCCCCCAACGAACGTCTGGCTTACCTCCCCACTCTCGACTTGATGGAAAGTCTCCAGCGGGTGCTCGGCTTCCGCGTCAGCCTGGACTCTGTCGGTAGCGCCACACTCGGGGTCCACAAAACGGCCGACGGGGTCCAGAGCGTGACGTGGTTCCGCCAGGGATTGTTGGATAAGGTGGCCGAGTACTGCAAATCCGACGTGGATATCACCCGGCGGATCTACGAATTCGGCCGCGACAACGGCTTCGTGTTCTACCTGTCACGCCTGGGGAGCAAACAGAAAGTCCAGGTGAATTGGAAGGCTTGAGTCACTTCTCGACTTTACTGATGATCGCCGTATCGGAAAGAACCGGCTCGTAAAAGCAGCGGCAGCCGTTTTCGTGAGAACAGCCCTCGAGCGGCAGGCGCGGCACATCCTCTTTTGAATAGGTTTTCAGGGCTTCGTAACATACTGGACAGGCATCGTCTGCCACCGTTACCCGTACCGCTTTGACGCGCGGGTTGGCACGGAAGCGCGCTAACGCGACAGCCGTTGTGGAATACGCTCTCAGATCGGCATCACAGTGGATACATTTGAGAGCATTATCCGGGGATGAGGCATTACACTTGGAACAGGTTTGCATTGCGAGCCTCCTGGTTTCGTCTATTTTACTCGCTCGTTTTTCAAAAAGAAAGCTGGTTTTCTCGGTCTCCTGGATTTCCAGGAT
>CAYZIQ010000184.1:0-2813 GCA_964478375.1 uncultured Chloroflexus sp.
CTGGAGCAGCGCGCCGCGAACAATTCGAGCCATTGGTTTGCCTCCTTCTATAGATAGATCGGGTTACGCTTCAGGAATTGACCGGCCCCCGCCTCACCGATGAATTGATTATCGCGCACGATCACCTTACCTCGCTGCAGAACCAGGGCAGGGTAGCCCTTGACGGTCACATCCGCGTAGGGGCTGTGATCCACGTTCATGTGCAGACTCTCTTTGGTCAGGCGATGTTTCCTTTCCGGATCCCAGATGACCAGGTCCGCGTCGGCGCCGATGCTGATCGTCCCCTTGCGCGGCAGCAGGCCGAAGAGGCGCGCCGGGCCGGTAGCGACCAGTTCCACGAAGCGGTTGACGGAGAACCGTCCCTGGTTGACCCCGAAGTGATAGAGCAAGGGCAGGCGCGTCTCCACGCCGGGCATTCCATTGGGGATTTTGGAAAAGTCCTCCTTGCCCATGTCCTTCTGACCGACGAAGTTGAAGGGACAGTGGTCCGTGCCCACCGCTTGAAGGTCGCCGCTGGCCAGCCCGCTCCACAGCGCCTCGGGGTTACCCTTCGCACGCAGCGGCGGTGACATGACGTACTTGGCACCCTCGAAGTTCGGTTCCTCGTATTTGTCCATTGTGAACATCAGGTATTGGGGACAGGTCTCGCCGTAGACTTTGAAGCCCTTGGCTCGACCAGCCTTGAGCGCCTCGAGGGCTTCCGCAGCGGTCATGTGGACGACGTAGAGCGGCGCGCCGGTCATGCCTGCCAGCACTACGGCGCGGTGGGTCGCTTCCGCTTCCGCTTCGGGCGGATGGCTCAAGGCGTGCCAGATGGGTTCCCTCTTGCCCTCGGCCACGTGCTTGTTGATCAGGTAGTTGAGCACATCGCCATTTTCCGCGTGGACGCAGATCAGTGCCCCGATCTCTTTGGCGCGTAGCAGCGAGCGGAACAGGGCCTCGTCATCCACCATCAGACTGCCCTTGTAAGCCATGAAAACTTTGAAGGAGGGCACGCCCATCTTGACCATTTCGCCCATCTCGGCCATGCGCTCGTTGTCCATCGCGCCGATGGCGATGTGCAACCCGTAGTCAGTGCAGGCCTTGCCGGCCTTCTTGAGCCAGGTGTCCAGTGTCTCGCGCAGCGTCTGCCCCTTGCCCTGGATAGCAAAGTCAATGATGGTGGTGGTGCCACCGCAGGCCGCGGCGATGGTGCCGGTGCGGAAGTCGTCGGCGGAGACCGTGCCCATGAAAGGTAGCTCCATGTGGGTGTGAGGGTCAACCCCGCCGGGCATGACCAGCATCCCGGCCGCGTCGATGACTTTATCCCCTGCCAGATCGCGCCCGATCAGGGTGACGGTCTCGCCGTCAACCCCGACGTCGGCTCGGTAGCTCTCGGTGGCGGTAACAATCGTGCCATTTTTGATGACCAGATCCATATCAGCCTCCTTTCCTTGTTTTGGAATCAGGGAGCTTGCGCCCGTCATTCCGACAGCAAGCTGTCGGATTCCAGAGTAATTCTTTAAGGTGCCTCTAGCGCGGCACCATGCTGATGCTGCCCAGCGGACAGACCATGCTGCACAGGCCGCAGCCATCGCACCTCGCGCCATCTATTGTGACAATCTCACCTTTGATGCCCGTGATGGCTTGGTACGCGCCATCCGCGCAGGCAGTGACGCACAGCAGGCAGCCGTTACACGTGCCGTCAACGCTCGCCCGGACGCGTGAGGTTAGTGGCATCTGTGGGAACTCAACGATTTTGGGCAGCGCCGCGCCGGCGAGCGCCTCCAAATTTGGAAAGCCTTTTTCTTTCAGATATTTGCCCAGCCCCTCGGTCAGCTTTTCTATGATGCCGTATCCACTCCACATCACGGCGGTGCCGACCTGCACCGTGCTGGCGCCCACGGCCATGAACTCGACCGCTTCCTGCCAGGTGCTCACCCCTCCCAGGCCAGAGACGGGCAGCCTGGTGGCCTTGGCAATTTGGGAAACGCAGCGCAGCGCAATAGGCTTGATCGCCGGGCCGGAGAATCCGCCGTAGGTGGAGACGCCGCCCACGTTCGGGAGCGGGGTCAGACTGTCCAGGTCTACGCCGATCAGGCCGGAGACGGTGTTTGAGGCGCACAATGCGTCCGCTCCGTTCTCTTTTGCAGCCCGGGCCACGGAGGTGATGTCGGTCACGTTGGGGGTCAGCTTGACTACGACTGGTATTTTGGCGACGGCTTTTACCCAGGCCACCACCTTGCCGGTCAACTCGGCGTTCTGGCCGATGAACATCCCCATCCCCTTGTCTGGCATTCCGTGCGGACACGAGACATTCAGCTCGAAAGCGTCCGGCCCGGCCTCCTGGATGGCTTCGACCAGCCGCTGCCAGTCTGCCCTCACGGACGCGGCCATGATGCTGGCCCACAGCGGTCGGTCGGGATACGCCAGCTTGACCTTGGCGATCTCGTCTTGCCATTCGGCGACGGTCAATCGAGAGATCAGCTCGATGTTCTCCATGCCGAGGTTGCGTTTATGCTGGCGCAGCGGCTGGAGGCGGGGTTGGAGGTCCTGGGCTGGCTCGAGGCCGATGGTCTTGGTCACCGCCCCGCCCCAGCCGGCGGCAAAGGCGCGCTCGATCATCTCGGCGTTGCGCGCCGGCGGCGCGGAGGCCAGCATGAAGGGGTTCGGGAAGTGCATTCCGGCGAAGTCTATGCTCAAGGTGGACATATTCTGCTCTTTGGGAAAGGAAACGACAGTAATAGGTGGGAATGCGGTGATAAGGGATATACTACGCTGGCCTGATGGGCAAATGCCGAATACGAATCTGACGCTCGCTCACGCTGGCGATA
>CAYZIQ010000184.1:2913-3988 GCA_964478375.1 uncultured Chloroflexus sp.
CGCAAAAACATTCTCCTCCGTCAGCCAGGCAGCGTAGCGGAGCGCCTGTTGGATATCCTCTGGTTCCAAGTAGGGATAATCTTCGATGATCTCTTTGATGGTCATGCCGTTGGCGACCAGATTCACGATCAAGGATACCGTAACGCGCATCCCACGGATGCAAGCGCGCCCGCCCATGATGTTTGGATCGAAAGTGATTCGATTAAGCTCTACCATAAAGTTGCTCCATATTTGTTTGATTCCTTGTTGAGGGCCTTCATCATTATATTACGTTTCCGTCAGCACTAAAGACTTGTAGAGCCGTTTCATCGAAAGTCAAGCAGTGCCCCCCGGTCTCCCGGCGTCTCCAAGACGCCGGGAGACTGCGATTACAACAGGTGCTTTATTCGTTCAATATCTTCGTCTGCATACTCTTCCACGAATTCTTTGTAGGCCTTCATCTGGTTTTGTTGGTCGTTTACCGGCATGCTGAACTGCTCGAGTACGATGGCTGGCCGTAGAAAACTGTCTTCCCTCAAGCCAATGTAATCGCAGTAGCTCGAAAAATTCCATTCCTCTGCCTTTTTCACCAATTTTCCAATCACGGGGTTGATGTGGATGTAACGTGAGAGGTGAAGCAAATACTCGTTCTTCCCAATCCATTTTGCCTGGAACCGACCTTGAAACAATGGGCCGACTCGTCGGTAGCGAGAATTGACGGCTTTGGCATAAGACATTGCAAATAAACCCATGTTATCCGAAAAGTTCTCTGTTTGAGGACAGACAATCAGGTGGAAATGGTTCGGCATCAAGCAGTATGCAATGACTTCCACCGATTCTGGCTGAAGATATTCTTTCATTCGGCGCAAGAAAAAACGATAATTTTCCTGCTCGAAAAAGATTTTGCCTCTGTTGACGCCGCGGTTGTAGATGTGGTAATAACCACCTGGTTGGAATTCAATCTCTCGACGCGGCATATTTCTTCCTTATTACAGTCTCCCGGAGACTCACAGTCTCCGGGAGACTGTGAATCCTGTGAATCTTCGGGAGACAGCCGGTTTAGTGAAAACGCTGCATCGCCTTGAAAATCGCCTGC
>CAYZIQ010000185.1:0-3954 GCA_964478375.1 uncultured Chloroflexus sp.
GGAGGGGTCGGGAGAGGGGTTAGGGGTGAGAGAAAATCCCTCGATGCCCTCTTTCAACCGCGCCAGCAGCATGGCCTGACGGGCCTCTGCCAGCATGTGCGAACTATCATTGGATGCGGAGCCGTCCACGCCCAGGCCGACTTTCACGCCCTCGGCGAGGTAATCTTTTATCGGAGCGATCCCAGAGGCCAGGCGCATATTCGAAGACGGACAGTGCGCCACGCCGCAGCCATGTTTGGCAAAGGTCTTGACTTCCTCGCCGTTGACATACACCGCGTGGGCGAACCAGACATCCTCCCCCACCCAGCCCACTGATTGCATGTACGGCACCGGGCGATAACCAAATTTTTGCAGGCAGAACGCTTCCTCGTCCTCGGTCTCGGCCAGGTGGGTGTGCAGGTGAACGCCGTACTGCCGCGCCAGCGCCGCGGATTGCCTCATCAACTCGCCGGTCACCGAGAAAGGCGAACACGGGGCCAGTACGATCTGTACGAATGAGCCCGGCTTCGGGTCATGATACGTTTCGACAAGCCGCTGGCTGTCGCGCAGGATGTTTTCCTCGCTGTCCACCACAGAATCGGGCGGGAGTCCGCCCTGTGACTCGCCCAACGACATCGAGCCGCGCGAGGCCTGGATGCGGACGCCGGTCTCTTTCGCGGCGGCAATCTCATCGTCCAAGCGTGAACCGTTGGGAAAGAGGTACAAGTGGTCGGAAGCGGTCGTGCAGCCAGAGAGGGCCAGTTCCGCCAGCGCGGTCTGGGTCGAGATGAAAATATCATCCGGCGTCATTCGCGCCCAGATGGGATAGAGTGTCTTCAGCCAGTTGAACAGGTTGACATCCTGCGCGGCCGGGACGGCGCGGGTCAGAGTCTGGTAAAAGTGGTGATGCGTGTTGACCAGCCCAGGCAGAACGATGTGATCGCGCAGGTCGAGCACTTCGTCCGCAGACCTCGGCAAGCCCACAGTCGGGCCAACCTGTTCGATGAAACCATCGCGAATGAAAAGACCGCCCTCCGGGATTTCCCGCCGGGCTTCGTCCATCGTTACGAGAAGGGCCGCGTTTTTGATCAGAAGTGTGGACATAGTAACGAATTCAGTTGTCTGACAACTTGCCTATAGTGTAGCAAAAAAGAGGGTGAATGTCAATTGCCTGTAGATTGGGGCGCAAACCATATCTATCCCGCCTGCGCCCATCCTGACCGCGACGGCAACATTGACCTCGGTTCCGCCTCTGACCGCAACCGTACACGAGTCCATCACCGAATTCCGCTATAATTGTTGTGATGCCTCACCACGACCTGTGCCTGACCTGGAACTGGGAGTACGACGCCGATTTCGTGCACTTGCTCGAGACGGCTTGCCGGGCGCATGGCCTTTCCTTGCTCCAGATCATGCCGGATAATTTGACGACCGTCCTATCAGGGCTGGAAAATGGCGAGATCACCTTCGGTGCTTTCCTCGACCGCGCCTCGGAGGCTGACGAACGCTTTCTCCCGGTCGAGGCCTGGGCATTCACTCACAACGCTTATCGCATCAACCCGCGCGAAGCCTCCCTCTGGTCAGAGGACAAGGCCACCATGCATCTGGAATTCATTGCCCACGGTCTGTACACACCTCATACTGTTATTCTGCCTCCCTATGCCGAGAAACCCAAAATCCCACCCCCAGACTTGCATCCTCTCGGCAGCACCTTCGTCATCAAGCCGGCGCGTGGTGGCGGTGGAGAAGGTGTGATGCAGGAAGCCGCGTCGCTGGAGCAAGTGCTGGCTGCCCGTCAGCAATACCCCGATGAGAAGTACCTCTTGCAGACGCGCGTCACGCCCCAACGGCTGGGATCACGCCCGGCCTGGTTCCGCGTACTGTACGGCACCGGGCAGGTCTACCCGTGCTGGTGGGATCCCGACAGCCACGTTTACGCTCCGGTCACACCGACGGAAGAGGCTGAGTTCGGCCTGATCGCCTTGCAAGTGATCACGCAACGCATCGCTGAAATCAGCAAGCTATCTATCTTCTCGACCGAGATTGCCTACACACCGGAAGGCCTGTTCCTTGTCGTGGACTACGTCAACGACCAGATTGACCTGCGCCTGCAATCCAAAGCCGCGGATGGCGTGCCGGACGAGATCGTCTGGGCGGTTGTCGAGGGGCTGGTGGAGATGGTTATATCCAAATAGTGCTATAATTTTGCAGACAAGAATAGAGGTAACTAATGGTATCACCTTCAATTGCAACTGTCGTCAAGATGATGGAAGCTCTGCCCGAGGAAACTCAATCTCAGGTTGTGGAGCATTTACGCGAGTGGCTGCTGGATGTGGAAGATGAAGCCGCATGGGATGAGTCTTTTGCCAGGACTCAAAGGAAACTCTATAAAGCTGCACAAGACGCTCGCAAACAAGTGGCCGAGGGCAAAGCCGAGCCTATGGATTTCGGTCGGCTATGAAGTCTCAGACTCTACCGTCATTTTGGGAGAAATACGAACGGTTGGATGAGTCCCTGAAAAAGCAAGCGCGCAAAGCCTTCGCGTTATGGTCGGAGAACCCATTCCACCCATCGTTGCATTTCAAGTGCGTTGATCCGCAAGGACATACTTGGGCGGTAAGAGTTTCTCGGGGATACCGCGCCGTGGGGATTTTGGAAAACGATGCTATCACTTGGTTTTGGATTGGCAGTCACACTGAATACGAAAGGTTCTTTGGGTAATCCTGGGCTGAACGAGGCGGCTCTTCGTTTCCGCAAAGAGACTCTGCCAGTTAAAATTCAGTCCCGCTCGCAGCGCTTTCTGCATCGAGCGGGACGATTGCTTAACCTCACATCTCGGATCACACTTCACACATCACGGGTTCTGAATCTGCGCCGCCCTCAGCGTATTGCGCATCAGCATAGCAATGGTCATCGGGCCGACGCCGCCCGGGACGGGGGTGATGAAACCAGCCACTTCCTTCGCCTCGGCAAAGCACACGTCACCGACCAGGCGATGGCCGCTCTTCTTGGTCGCGTCTGGCACCGAGTTGATGCCTACGTCAATGACCGCCGCGCCAGGTTTGATCCAGTCGCCGCGCACCATCTCGGCTTTGCCGATGGCCGCGATCAGGATATCGGCCTGGCAGACGACGGCGGGCAGGTCGCGCGTCCGCGAGTGGCAGACAGTCACGGTAGCGTTCTTCCCGATGAGTAGAAGCGCAGCCGGCATGCCGACAATATTCGAGCGGCCCAACACAACCGCGTTGGCACCCTCGATCTTCACTCCGGCCTGCTCGAGCAGGTAGATGCAGCCATACGGCGTGCACGGCACGAACAGAGGCTCGCGGCCCTTCTGCGCCAGGCGGCCAATGTTGATGGGCGAAAAGCCATCCACGTCTTTCTCGATGCTGATCAGTTGTAGGACGCGCTCCTCGTTCAGGTGCGAGGGCAGAGGCAATTGCACCAGGATGCCGTTGACCTTCTTGCTGGCATTCAATTTCTTGATCAGTTTTTCGAGTTCTTCCTGGCTGGTATCGGCCGGCAGATGATGGCTGACCGAGCCCATTCCCAACTCCTGGCATGCTTTCCCCTTGGAGGTCACATACGAGACCGAGTCCGGCCGGTCGCCGACCAGCACAGTAGCCAGGGTCGGCTGAGGCTTGCCGGCCGCGGTGCGCTTGGCCACCTCCGCCGCCACCTCCTCGCGGACCTTCTGGGCGATCAGTTTTCCGTCAATGATTTGAGCTGTCATTGTTCCTCTCCTATGCTGTGTAGTGACGACTTTAATCGTTGCTACAGGTTTTGTGAGTTCTGGTACTATTATACAATTCCCATTCCAACCTTGAAAGTGACACTTGGCATAAAAAAGGCCCTGATGTCACTCGGAGCGCAAGAAAAAGCCATATGCCTTTAGCGAGCTGCCAAAAGAACCTCCAAGTTCTACGAGACCTTGGATGCCTGCATGGCGTGAATGTGATAACATTGACCTTGCTT
>CAYZIQ010000186.1:0-3885 GCA_964478375.1 uncultured Chloroflexus sp.
GGTCATTCGGGAAGGGGGCCGGGGGTTAGTTCCCTGCTTCGGCAATCTCATCGGGAGTGAGTTCCTTTTTGAGGAACACATACGCGCCGACGAAGTGATCATCTACGCTGCCGACCAGCAGCTGGCGGCGGCGCGGCAAGATGTGAACCACCTCCCAGCCCTCCAGCCCGGCCTCGTCCAGGTCGCGGATGTGGAAACCGCTGCCGCTCAGGTCTTCCTGCAAAATATCGCTGGCGGGTAAATAGATCACCCTATTCAAGTAGACCTTTTTCCCCTTCTGGAGGCGGATCTTTGCTGCATCCAACCTTTTTTGATGAGCCGCGCGTTCCTCGGCCTCCATCTCGTCGCGCATCCGTTTTACGTTGGGAGAATCGAGGATCTCATCGGCATATTGGCTGATCTCCTCGTCCTCGCTCTCGCGGGCGATGAGGAGATACTCCAGCCCGCGCCGGTCGCCCAACTGCGCCAGCCCTTCGGCGACCTCCAGTTGCTCGATGCCGTCCTCGCTCTCGTTCAGGAGTTCGAGCAGGCTCTCAACATCGCGCATGCTGACCAGATCGTTGATGGCAGATTTCATATCTCTCTCCGTTTGTTTTCCAACCTTTCACTTCGGTGTTTCAGCTCTTCCAACCAATGCTTGTACTCGTAGCGCGGAATGTCCAACTCGCTCACCCGCTCTATCGCCTTGCGCGTCCAATCCAGGGCTGCCGCGTAATCTCTCAGGCGATGCTCGTAATACTTCGCCAGTTCCACACAAGCATACACATGCCCCTCGGCAGCCGCTTTCTCCCACAAGTACACCGCCTCGGCCAAATCCCCGCGCCGGCGCTGCAAAGTGGACAGCCGCTTCACCGCCTGCCAGAAATCGGCCTCGGGCAATTGCTGTTCGAGGCCGCACTCGTAGAGACGGGCGGCCTCGTCCCATTTGCCCAAATCTTCAAAGAGCCTGGCGAGTGCGATGCGGTCCAGGCCATGTTCGATGGATTCGTGCAGCGGATCGGCGAGCATGTGGACGATGTGACTGAGCAAGGCGGCCATGGCGACCACGTCCATGGCATTGTGATAGAACACGCCTTTCAGCGGCGTGGCGTCGGCAGTGCGCAGATAATCGAAATAGAGATATGGGATTTCGTAGCCTAGCACCTCTTCGACCGTGCGCGGGGCATTCAGCACATTCTCTTCGAGGTACTTGAGGGCGCGCGAAGGCAATCGGTCGCGCCACAGGCGGCGGGCGAGGGGTAACAAGTCCAGGTGGGCAAAATCGGCAAATGGAGAAGGAATGGCGTGAAGCGTGTAGCGCGTGGCGAGCAGCGGCGCGTCGAAGGCTTTGCCATTGAAAGTGACCAGAGCCTGGCAAGGGGCGAGAAAGTCAACCAAGGCTTCCAACAAGCCCGCTTCCTCGGACGGATCGCGCATGAAGAACTGCGCCAGGCGAAGGGTCTCGCCCTCGAAGCGCCCAACCCCGACCATGAAAGCATACGTGCCGGTGCCGCCCACCAGCCCGCTGGTCTCCGTATCGAGGAAAGCGAAGGATTCGAGAGGCAGGTCGCGGAGGCGGCCGTCATTGGCCCAAGCGGCGATGATGAGCAGGGGAGAAGGGGAGCAGAGGAGCAAAGGAGCAGAGGGACAGAGGGGCGCGATGCCATGACGATAGTCGGAGGGAAAGGTTTGCTCCAAAATGAAAACCTCGCCGCGGCGCGTGGCGATCCAGCGCCCATCCACCACATCTTCGATGGGAATGCCCGTCTTCGGCTTGGGCTGCGGCGGGGGCAAGTCGGAGGTCCCGATCTTGACGCCCAGAGATTTGAGTTGGTCGGCCAGGGTTTGGGCAGGCATGGCGTGATTATATCGCAGGCTGAATTTCGTGCTAAACTAATAGCATCTCGAAGGAGGTATTATGCTGAAGATTCCTCCCAAAGGCCGCTCCAAAGAAGAGGTGCTCGAAGCCATGCGCGCCGCCCGCGACCATGACATCCAGTGGGAGCGGGGGCGCGTCTTCGGTCTGGTCTACCACATCAGCGACGAGATAGATGACCTGCTCAAAGAGGCCTTCACCATGTTCTTCTCCGAGAACGGCCTCAACCCAACCGCCTTCCCCAGCCTGCGCAAATTCGAGACCGAAGTGGTCGCCATGACCGCCAAACTACTCGGTGGAGATGAAAACACCTGCGGCAACATCACGACCGGTGGAACCGAGAGCCTGCTGATGACGGTCAAGGCGGCACGCGACTGGGCGCGCAAGCATCGCCCTGAAATCCACGCGCCGGAGATGGTGCTGCCCGTCACCGCGCACCCGGCCTTCGACAAGGCGGCCGAGTACTTCGGTGTGAAAGCCATTCATGTGCCGGTGTGCGCCGACTTCCGCGCCGACGTGGAAGCCATGCGCACCGCGATCACGCCCAATACCATCCTGATGGCCGGTTCGGCGCCATCCTACCCGCATGGCGTGATTGACCCGATCCGCGAGCTGGCTGCCCTGGCCCAGGAGCACGGTTTGCTCTTCCACACCGATTCCTGCGTGGGGGGGTTCATGCTGCCGTTCGTGCGCAAGCTCGGCTACCCGGTGCCGGATTTCGATTTCTCCGTTCCGGGTGTGACCTCCATGTCCGCCGATCTGCACAAATTCGGCTACGCGGCCAAACCGGCCTCGGTCGTCCTCTACCGGACGCCTGAGTTGCGCCGCCACCAGATGTTCGTCTACATTGACTGGCCGGGCGGAATCTACCCCTCGCCGACCATGACCGGCTCGCGCGCCGGCGGGCCTGTCGCGGCGGCCTGGGCCTTGATGAATTACTTGGGTGAGGAGGGCTACTTGCATATCACCGACACGGTGATGAAAACCGCCAAATACCTTCAAGAGGGCATCAAAGCCATCCCCGGCCTGACCATACTCAGCGACCCGGAGATGAGCGTCTTTGCCATTGCTTCAGCCAAAATAGATGTCAACGAAGTAGCCGACGAACTGGAACTGCGCGGCTGGCACCTCGACCGGCAGCAATTCCCCACCTGCCTGCACATGACGGTCAACTACATGCACGCCGCCGTCGCTGACGAGTTCTTGGCCGACCTGGCTGCCGCGGTGGGCGTTGTCCGCAAGCCAAGCCTGCGCAAGACGGCCAGCAAGTTCCTGATAGCGCTCGCCAACTTCCTGACGCGCATCCTGCCAGAGAAATGGGTCAGCTGGTTGATGGGCAAGGCCTCGTCCCTACTGGGCGGCGGAGGCGGTCTGCCCTCCCGCCTGGCGCCCATTTACGGCTTGATCGGCACGTTGCCCAATCGAGGGGATTTGAAAGAATTGGTGTTAGATTTGTTGGATGGTTTGACCCGGTGACGCCCCTCACCCCCAACCCCTCTCCCAAAATTGGGAGAGGGGCAGGGGTGAGGGCAATTCGCCAAAGGAGAACTACATGAGCACAATCGAGCAAGTCCTGCCCAAGAAGAAATACCTCTCGTTGTGGACGAAGCTGGCCTTCGGTTCCGGCGACTGGAGCATCTCCAGCTTCGGCACCCTGCGCCAGATTTTTTATGCCATCTTCCTGACCGACGTGGTTGGGCTAGAGCCGCGCCTGGCCTCGGTCGCCGCGCTGCTCGGCATCCTCTGGGACGCGGTCAACGATCCGCTGGTCGGGATGCTCAGCGACCGGGTCAGGACGCGTTGGGGCCGCCGCCGTCCCTTCCTGTTGCTCGGCGCAATCCCCTATGGGCTGGCTTTCGTCATGCTGTGGTGGGCGCCGCCCTGGCACAGCCAGATCGCCCTGGCCATCACCGTCTCGCTAGCCTACATGTTGAGCGACACTTTCCAGACATTCATCAGCGTGCCGCTCTACGCGCTGACGCCTGAGATCACCCCCGACTACGACGAGCGCACCTCTCTGACCGGTTTCC
>CAYZIQ010000187.1:0-3814 GCA_964478375.1 uncultured Chloroflexus sp.
GGAGAAAATATTGCAAAAGGTGTGGAAGTAGGGAATGGAGTATCTGTGGAACTGGTGGATACTGCGCCGTTTATGTTCCTCCAAATCAAATAACCACCGCCGGCTGCCAGGGCGAGGCAAAGAAATGCCCCAATCCCAATAAGCGGCAGCCACTTGAGCAGCGGTCGCTGGTCGCGAAACCTCTGCCCCGTGACCGTTTTCGGCATACCAGTTGCGGACGCTTGCAGAATATCCCGCGTCGCTTCTTCCTCCGTCGCTTGATCAATCGTCCTTTCAGTGTCTTGTGCTAGAGCGGCCGGTAAAGTCTCCAGGGCTCTCGCGAAGGCTCTCATATCCGGGTAGCGATTTTCCGGCTGTTTGGCCAGAGCCTTCAAGAGTACTCGCTCCACCCCTGGCGGTAAAGAAGGCACAAAGCGGCTGGGACGCGGCAGCGGCTCATTGATGTGCTTGATGACCACCGCCATCGGGGTATCGGCCATATAAGGTTTGCGGCCGGTGACCATCTCGTAGAAGACGATCCCCAGCGAGTAGACATCGGCGCGGGCGTCCACCCCCTGTCCAAGCCCCTGTTCTGGCGACATATATTCAGGTGTGCCAACGCCCACCCCTGTACCGGTCAGGGTGGCAGTCTCTTCACTCTCCAGGATCTTGGCGATGCCAAAGTCGGAGAGCATCGGCTCTCCCGACTTGGTGATGAGGATATTGGATGGTTTAACATCGCGGTGAACGATGCCTTGCTCGTGAGCGAATTGCAACGCGTCTGCCACTGGCAACAGGAGATGTGCGGCCTCCTGCCAGGGGATCGGCTTACCCAGTTGCTGCTTGAGCGTACCACCGGGGAGATATTCCATTACCAGGTAGGGTGAACCCTCATAATCCCCGAAGTCGAGTACCTTGACAATGTTGGGGTGTGAGAGTTTCGCCAACGCCTTGGCTTCACGCTCGAAGCGTTTCAAGACATGCGCCAGTTGTTCGGGGGGAAAGGCGCCGCGGCGGATGATCTTGATGGCGACATCCCGCTCAAGGCACGTGTCGTAAGCCTTGCAGACGGTTGCCATGCCACCCTCGCCGAGTTGCTCGAGGATGTGGTAGCGTTCCAGCGATTGGCCGATGAGATCTACCATCCCATATTCTCCTTTCATCCGGGTGGATGATTCCCTGCATTTCAGTATATAATAATGACACCTTCTCGTCAATCAGGAAAGGCAACGAATTCTCAGTTGCCATGGTCTCTTAGTGGGAGGCTTCCATGCGTACCGCCAAATCTGCTTTCCTGCATGTTGTGTTCGTTTTGATTTTTCTTTTTGGATTCATAAGCGAGCCGCGATCTGCCCTAGCCCAATCCAGCGTGACCCTGCTGCTGCACGACCTGCGGGCGCAGATCATACAGGGTTCGGCGGCTTACGATGTGGCCCTTTATTTTTCCCTGCTAGATAGCGCCGGCAACCCCATCAAAGACGCAGCCGCGGCGGATTTCACGTTGATCGAGGGCAGCCAGGAAGTGCAGATTGCCTCCCTTGCACCAGCGAACAACGAGCCGATCAACGTTGCTCTCCTGCTGGATACCAGCGGCAGCATGGTCGGAGAGAAGATGGACGCTGCGCGTAAAGCCGCGGCGAAGTTCATCTCCGACCTCCAGAGCAGCGATCGCGTGGCTGTCCTGACCTTCGACTTGACCACCGTACATAAGATTGATTTCACCACCGACCATACCGCCGCCCGTCAGCAGGTGGAATTGATCCAGCCCACACCCGGCGCGGGCACCTGCCTGTACGATGCTGCCTACCAGACCATCCAGACGACCGCTGACCAGCCGGCCGGCAGGCGTGCGGTCATCCTGCTGACCGACGGCGTGGACGAGGCTGGCGGCAAGCCGTGCAGCCTCTATACCGCAGATGAAGTGATTGACCTGGCTTCCGAGGGGCAAACGCGCGTCCCGCTCTACACCATCGGGCTGGGCAGCGCGGTGGACGGCCCCACCCTGGAGCGGCTCTCCAGTCAGACTGGTGGGCGTTACCAGTACTCCCCAGGCACCACCCAATTGGATGCCCTCTTTGGCCGCCTCTCCGACGAGCTGCGTTCGCAATACGTGCTTCATTACACCTCCACTGCCGCGCCAGGGCAGCATACCCTGACGTTGAAGGTGGATTATCACAACGCGAAGGATGAAGTCAGCAGTAGCGTCGAGCTTCCGGCCCTACCTTACAGCATCGCGTTTATTGCCCCGGTAGACGAGGCCGAGGTCAGCGGGATGACGACGATCTCCGTGGCCATTTCCGGGCAGGGCGCGCCCATCCAGAAAGTACAGTTCCTCGCCAACGGCATGAGCATCGGCTCCGATACCGAGGCGCCCTATGAGTTGGAATGGGACTCCTCTGGCCTGGAGGCTGGCTCGGTCTTCCTAGAAGCCATCGCCCAGGATGCCGCCGGCACCGAGCTGGCTCGCAGCGGGGTCACGGTGACAGTAATGGCACCCGGCACCCCGTCTGGCACCGAAACGCCGGGCGCTTCGGCCACTCCAAGCGGCCAGGAGGAAGGAAAGCCTACCTTGTCTAAAACGATGATCATCGCTATCGCAGCCATTCTTGTGGTCGTGGTGGTCGTTGTGGTCTTCGTGCTCATTGCCGCTTCTAAACGCCGCAAGCGGGAAAAAGAGCGTGACAAAGAATGGGCAACTGTCGTAGGCGGTGAGGGCGTGCCGGAAGTCAGCATGGAAGATCGCACGATAGACGCCTTCACGCCGAGCGAGAACGCCCTGGCCGTGCTAACAATTCTGGAGAGCGACGACGCAGCGCTTAAAGGTCAGCGCATTGAGATTACCAAGTCGGTCACTGCGCTAGGACGCAAGGCGGATAACGATGTGATCTTTCCTAAGGATAGTCCGGTTTCCCGCCACCACGCGGTCATCGAGGAGCGCAACGGGAAGATGTACCTGAGCGAAGTGCTCTCGACCGATGAAAGCGGAGCAGGAAAACGCCCGGCTTATGGTACCTTCGTCAATGGCCGGCAGGTGGAGGAGATCACCCTGCTGAACGATGGGGACGAGATCCGCTTGGGCAAGCGCGTCCGCATCCGCTTCGAGTCGGCGGCGCGTGCAGGCGGTGATGAAGGGCGTACGATAGATCAACTCACCTCCGGCGACGAGAAGACAGTTGACTTCGGAGCCACGAGCGGATGATGCTTGCGAGCCTGATTCCGCCGGACCTCGAAATAGGTTCTGCTACCGACCCGGGCCTTAAGCGGCGCGGCGAAGCGAACCAGGATGCCATACTGATTGTTCCGACCGAGGGCGGTCGCCCACCTTTGCTCATCGTCGCAGATGGGATGGGAGGGCACGCTGGCGGCGCCTTAGCCAGCAAACTCGTGGCCGAAGCCATCGCCGACCATTATTGCCAGGCAGGTGATTACCGCGACCTGCCTGCTTTATTGGGGAGGTGTCTGCTACATGCACATCAGGTGCTGGCAGAGCATGCTGCGAGTCAGGCTGAATACGCCTCCATGGGCAGCACAGTAGCGCTGGCTGTTCTGCTGGGCAAGCAGGTATTCACTGCCAACGTGGGTGACAGCCGCGTTTATCTCATTCGCGGTCATCCAAGCGCCTCGGACGTGCCCACCTTAGTGTCACAGTCCAGAAAATCCAAGTCCAAATCGAAGACGCTTGGTGCATGGCTACAGCGCATTCGGGGTGGCAAACGATCACACCTTTATAAAGACAAAACCTCTACAGCCTTGTCAATGCAACAATTAAGCTATGATCACAGCGTGGTAGCCGATCAAATCCGCGCTGGGAAGATAACTCCCCTACAGGCGCTGC
>CAYZIQ010000188.1:0-3719 GCA_964478375.1 uncultured Chloroflexus sp.
ACCGGCCTCCATTTCCACCTCTCAGAACGGCCGGTCGTCGCCATCTTCACCGCAGACGGCGAACCTGTCATCATCCTGCCGGAACTGGAAATGCTCAAAGTTGCCGACCTGCCGATGCGGGCTTTCCCGTACCCGGAGAATCCCGCCGAATGGGAAGGGGTCTTCCGCCGTGCGATCCAGTCGCTGGGATTAGACGGCGAGCGCATCGGCGTCGAGCCGCGCGCCATGCGCCTGCTGGAATTCCGTTACATCGAAACGGCTGCTGAGGCAACGTCCCGTCGCCCTGGTTTCCCGGATGCTTCGGATGCCGTCAGCCGGCTGCGGGTCCGCAAGGATGCGGACGAGATCGCGGCGATGCGAAAAGCGGTCAAGGTGGCGCAGTCCGCGCTGGAGGCGACCCTCCCGTTCATCAAGATCGGCATGAGCGAAAAAGAGATCGCGGGGGAATTGGTTGTTCAGTTGCTGCGGCATGGATCGCAGTCCGAGATGCCGTTTGCGCCCATTGTCTCTGCGGGGCCAAACAGCGCCAACCCTCATGCCGTCCCATCCGAACGGAGACTTCAGCCCGGTGACCTGCTGGTGATGGATTGGGGCGCGTGCGTGGACGGTTACATCTCCGACCTGACGCGCACCTTCGCAGTGGGGGAGGCGGATGAGGAGTGGCGCAAAATCCACCAGGTTGTGTTGGAAGCCAATGCCGCCGGCCGCGCCGCGGCAAAGCCGGGCGTGCCGTGCGCTGACGTGGACAGGGCCGCGCGCCAGGCAATCGAGAAGGCCGGTTATGGCGTCTATTTCACGCATCGCACCGGTCACGGCATTGGCATGGAGGGCCACGAGGAGCCGTACATGCGCGGCGACAATATGCAACCGCTGGAGCCGGGGATGGCATTCACCGTCGAGCCTGGGATCTACCTGCCCGGTTGCAACGGGGCGCGGATCGAAGATAACGTGGTGATTACGGAAGATGGCGCGGAGTGTTTGAGTGATATGGCGAGGGAGTTGAGGGTGGTGGGATGATTTTTTGGTAGGTCGAGTGGTGACATGACTTGTTGGAAAATGCGAACACAACTCACCCTTTCAAGTATGACCGGTGCCTGCGAATATGCCCGCGCTGTGCCGGATGACGCCGCGCGGCTGACCGAGATCGCCCTGGCTGCCAAGCGTCATTGGGGCTACCCGGAGTGCTGGATGGTGCGCTGGACGGCCGGCATGACCATCACGCCCGATTTCATCACCCGCAACGAGGTCTACCTCGCGGCGCTCGATGGTGAAGTGGTTGCCTTCTATGGACTGATCCCCTCCAAGCCAAAGGCGATTTTGGAGCACCTGTGGGTGCTGCCAGCGTTCATGGGTAGGGGCCTCGGCCAAGGTTTGTTCGCTCATGCCCTGTCCCGCTGCCGGAAATTGGGCATCCCTATGCTCGAAATCGAGTCCGACCCGAACGCGCTGGGATTCTACGCGCGCATGGGAGCGCGGAAGGTCAGCGAACGCATCTACGAGCTGGACGGCCAGACTCGCGTCCTGCCTATCCTGGAGTTCGCGCTGTGATGGGAAGCAAGTTCGAATCACCGCGCCGCGCTTATAATCAGCGTACACGTCTACCCAACTATTCAACAACCAAACTATGATTATCCCAACTGCTGAACCCTTCTTTTTCATTGGCAAAGGTGCTCGCGCCCGAACCGGCTGTCTGGTCATCCATGGCTTCACCGGCGCGCCGAAGGAAATGCGCTGGCTGGGCGAGTACCTCAACCAACAGGGCTACACCGTCTGCGGCATCCGGCTGGCGGGGCACGCGACCAGACCTGAAGATATGATCCGTTCGCGCCACACCGACTGGCTGCTCTCGGTCGAAGACGGCTGGAACCTGCTGCGCTCCTGTACGGATCAGGTCTTCTTGCTCGGACTCTCGATGGGCGGCATCCTGTCCCTCGTCACGGCGAGCAGGCTGGGGGCATGTCCTGCCTGCACCAGCCCTGCACCGAACGCAGGATGGTGTGCCGCCCCGTCCTGGCCCGCCTGTGCCTGCGCCACAGGTGCAGGCGGACGGGACAGGGCAGGCACAGGTGAGGGCGAAGCCCGAAGGATCGCGGGCGTCGTTGCCATGTCCACACCGTACAAATTGCCCGATGATCCGCGCCTCCGCTGGATAAAACAAATTTCCTGGTTTCTCCCTTATATGCCCAAAGGGCCAGAAGACCCAGGCTCGGACTGGTTCGACAAAGAGGCGTTCAAGCAGCACATTTCTTATCCGCAGAATCCGGTGCGCTCAATCTGGGAATTGACCCAGTTGATCGCCGAAATGCAGGCCTCGCTGCCTCAGGTGACCGTGCCAGTGCTACTCATCCATTCGCGGGATGACTCCTATGTCATCAAGGATAGTATGCAGTTGATCTATGAGCATCTCGGCAGCACAGACAAGCAAATGGTGTGGGTCGAGGGCGGCGGGCACGTCATCACCGAGGAGCCGACGCGCGGACAAGTGTTCGAAGCGGCTGCCGACTTCATCGAGCGGGTTTCGAAGTCCGCATGAACGCCGACCTGCTACTGATCTCCGCCTCGCTCTTCGCCTGGGGCGTGGGCGAGGGGATGTTTTTGCTCTTCCAGCCGATCTACCTGCAACAACTTGGCGCCAGCACGATGACCATTGCCGGCGTATTTAGCGCCTTCGGGGTGGCGATGATGGTGACCCACATCCCGGCTGGTTACCTCTCTGACCGGGTCGGGCGGCGTCCTCTGCTCGTGGCGGCCTGGACCTCTGGCCTGGTCGCCATCTGTGTTATGGCTTTGGCGCGCACGCTGACGGTCTTCGTCATCGGGATGCTGATGTATGGTCTGACAGCTTTCGTCTCCTCGCCGCTGCAAAGTTACGTCACGGCGGCGCGCGGCAAATTTTCACCCGGCCGCGCCATGACCCTGACCTCTGCCGCTTTCAACCTGGGTTCGGTGATCGGCCCAATTACTGGCGGCTGGGTCGGAGACCGTTTCGGCCTGCGGACAGTGTACTTCGTCGCTGCTTTTGTGGTTTTCGTTTCTACGCTCATCCTGTTCTTCTTGCGCGCCCAGCCGCGCGACGGTCACGACCCGGATTCGCCTCCTGCCAGGCTGCTCACCAACCAACGTTTCCTGGGGTTCCTGGTCGTTGCGTTTATAGCGACGTTTGTCATGTATGTACCGCAGCCGCTGACGCCAAAATTTCTGCAGAACGAGCGCGGCCTCTCGCTGACCGCCATCGGCTGGATCGGTTCGGCAGGCAGCCTGGGGAATGCTCTGCTGAACCTGCTGCTCGGCCATTTCAGTGCCTGGCTAGGGTTCTTGCTGGCGCAGGTCGCGGTTGCTCTCTTTGCTCTGCTGCTTTGGAAGGGTGATAACGCCATCTGGTACGCAGTTGGCTATTTCCTGATGGGCGGCTACCGCGCGGCCCGCATGTTGATCTTTGCCGAGGTGCGTCCGCTCATTCACCAGGCGCAGATGGGGCTGGCCTACGGCATCACCGAGACCGTCAACTCGTTTACTGCCATCCTGGCCCCACTGCTGGCTGGATACCTGTACACTCGAGAACCTGTAAGCGTCTACCCGGTCAGCCTGGCGCTGATCGGGGCGGCGATTCTGGTCAGCCTGCTCTTCGCACCGCGCGATACAGTAATTAGTGAACAGTGATCAGTGATTAGTTGTCTGCCCTTGAACTGCTCACTGATCACTATGCACTAATTACTAAT
>CAYZIQ010000189.1:0-3705 GCA_964478375.1 uncultured Chloroflexus sp.
AAGAACGCCCGCGCCTGGTTTTCCAGCCGCCAAGCCGAATCAGTGGCACGGGCTACTTTTTGGTCCAGCGCGGCGAAATCGGATGGCTGCAAGACATTGCGCGTGAGGCTCAGCAGGTAGCCCAGGATGCCTGAAGTCGTGCCGCCCACTTCGCGTAGCAAGCGTTCAAGGTCGTATTGGGTCAGGCGAAAGCTGAGAGCGCTCGTGGTGGCTGCTTCCAGATGATGTCCCTCGTCCACGATCAGGTATTCGTAATCGGGCAAGACTTTGCTGCCGGTGGCCACGTCAGTCAGCAGCAGAGCGTGGTTGACGATCAGCAGGTGAGAGGTCTGGGCCGCCTGCCGGGCGCGGAAAAAGGGGCATGCACCGCCGACGCGTTCCAGGCAGGTTTCGGTCGTGCAAGCGTCGTCCTCGGCGGAGACGTGCAGCCAGACGTCCCGCTCGGCCGGGCCGGTCAGGTTGATTTCAGTGCGGTCGCCAGTGTGGTTTTCCAGCGACCAGACCAGCACCTTACCCAGGATGCGCATCTCGTCCGCGGTTTGAGGTCCGTGACGACGCAGGTTTTCGAAGCGACGCGGGCAAAGGTAATTCGAGCGGCCTTTCAACACGGCGGCGCGCAGGTCAATGCCGAGAGCTATGCGCAGGTCAGGGATGTCTTTCTTGATCAGCTGATCTTGCAGGTTGATGGTGTTGGTCGAGACGACGACGCGGGTGTTGTTCTGCTGGGCGAAAAGCGCGGCCGGGACGAGATAGGCGAAGGATTTACCTACGCCGGTGCCGGCCTCCACCATCAAATGCTGACCGGTGGAGAGAGCAGCGGTCACGGCGCGCAACATCTCGACCTGTTCGGGGCGGTACTCGTAATTCGGAAAGTGCTGCGAGAATGGGCCGCCATATTCGAGAATGGACGCCGCCTCATCCGGGTCAACCGGGATCGGCTCTTTGGGAAGCTGGATAGCCGGACCTTTGCGTTCCTCCGGCGCTTCGAATAACGGACCGTTAGCCTGCTCGTGGACCTTTCGGGCTGGTATCCTCTCCTTCGAGCGAGTGCGCAACGCCTGCCGAAAAACCCAGCCGCCATCCCATTCAATTGGCTCGCTCAAGTGAACGATCTCGGCCAGCACTTCTATCGGTAGCGTCATCGCCTGAGCAAACAAACGCTGGAAGACAGCGTGCGTGACGCGGGCGTCATCCAGAGCGCGATGGCTGGCTGGTAAAGGAATGCCGAGCGCCTGGCCCAGCGCGCCTAGGTTATAGCGGCTGGCCGAGGGCATGAGAACGGCTGCCATCTCGTAGGTGTCTATCCGCTCGTTGAGGGCGAAGAGGCCATATTTCTTGAAGAAAGAAAGATCGAACTGGATGTTGTGTCCAAGGATAGGCGCATCGCCGATGAAAGCGGTCAAATCATCCAGAACGTCACGAATGCGAGGCGCCTGGCGGACCATCTCGTCGCTGATACCGGTCAGGTTGGTGATGAATTCGTGGATGTGGCGGCCTGGGTTGATGAGAGTCGTCCACTCGTCCTCGACGCGGCTGCCCTCGAAGCGGCGCGCGCCGATTTCGATGATGGCATCCCGTTCAGGGTCGAGGCCGGTGGTTTCGAGGTCGAGGGCAACAATGGGAGTCATGCGATTCAGTGATTCAGCGATCCTGACTTGCTGAATCGTCACTCCTCTTTCTCTGCCTGTGGCAGTGCTTTACGCACCATCTCCAAAGTATTTGCCTCGATAGGTTTACCTTTCGCCTGTTCCCGCAGGAATTCCTTCAAATCCTTGGGCGACAGGGACGGTAGAGGCGCTTCCTCGACCTTTAGTTCTACATTGGGGTTGGTGAAAAGCAGGGCGGTTCTGATTTCCGGCAGTTCCGCCCCTTCGGGGAGGGCACGCCTCAGGTGACGCTGGAGCAGTTCCACCTCTGACCTGGCCTCCAGGTCTGGGCGGCCCAGGTTTTCCTGCCCAAACACACGCATGTAAGATTGGATGAATCCGCCACCCTTGGCGCGCCAGCGTCCCTTTTGGAAGGTGATCGTCCCCGACTGGTAATAGGGCAACAGCGTCCAGATCCCGGCTGGCCCGACCAGCAGATGTGAGGAAGGCGTCATATAGTGGTAGATGGTGTACTCGCGGCCCAGGCCTTTCAGGCCGCGGTCGAGCACCTCGTCGGGGCGCGGGCTGCGTCCCCAGCGATTTCCATAGTAGATGCCCATTTGGGATAGGAAAAAGCCGATCAGCAGTGCACCGAGCGAATAGGCGACTTTATCGGGCATCTTGAAGGTGATGAACATGCCAACAGCCAGGATGGCGAGTGCTGACAGGCTGGTGATCTGGCCGATGCGCGCGTTGCGTTTGATCAGTTTTTTGTTGGTTACGATTTTCATTATTTATTCCTTGAGGGGGTGCGTGTTTGAATTCACCGGGGATGAACAGGGATTATTTCGATAAACGAAGATTTTGTTGTATTCATCGAGTGATTGCCGTTTATCTCCGTTTATCCCTGGTTCGATTTCAGCGATTGTTCGATGGCGGCGCGGATCGAGGTCAGCACACCAGATTCGACGGCTTGCTTGGCCACGCGCACGGCATTCTTGATGGCGGCGGCGTCCGAGCGGCCATGGCCGATGAAGACCAGCCCGTTCACGCCCAGAAGCGGCGCGGCTCCCTCCTCGCCAGGATCCATCAATTTCTTGATGCTGCCCATGGCGGGTTTGATCAGCAGTCCGCCGAGCATGGCAAAAGGGCCGCCTTTCTTGATAGCCTCTTTGATTTTGTCCACTAACAGCTTGGCGACCGCCTCGGAGGTTTTCAGCATCACATTGCCGGTAAACCCGTCCGTCACGGCCACATCCACTTCGCCGCCGATCAACTCCTTGCCCTCGATGCTACCATAGAAGTTCAGGCCGGATTTTGCGAGCAGAGGGTAGCTGGCCTTGACCAGCTCGTTGCCCTTGCCTGCCTCCTCGCCGTTCGAGAGCAGGCCGACTTTTGGCGATTTCACGCCGCGTACTTTTTCGGCGTAGATCACGCCCATGATGCCAAATTGGAGCAGGTTTTCGGGCTTGCAATCGGGATTGGCGCCAACATCGAGCACGACACACGAACCTTTGGCGGTCGGGAAGACGGGGGCTAGAGCAGGCCGGTCTATGCCGGGTATGGTGCCTAACCGAAAATAGGCGGTGACGGCAGCCGCGCCCGTATTCCCTGCTGTCACGAACGCGTCTGCCTCGCCTTTTTTTACCAGATCAATGCTAACCGCCATCGAATTCCTGGAATTCGGCCGTCGGGCTTTGAGTACCAGACTCATCCCCTTGTCTTCCATGCTCAGCATTTCGGGCGCATGGACGACTTCAATGCTCATGCTTTGGATATTCTGCTTTTCAAGCTCCGGCCTGATCTTGGCTTCGTCGCCGACCAGGATAATGCCTACGCCGTACTCGCGGGCGGCCATTACCGCGCCTTCCACATCCGGCGCCGGGAAATTGTCACTGCCCATCGCGTCAACAACGATACGCGTCATATCTCCTCCGCAGGGCGGGATTCTCGCGTAGCGCCCCGGAAGGGGTATCCCGCCAAATTTATCGAAGTGCGGGATTCTAATCCCGCCCTACATTTGCTTGACATTGCCTTGAAGGTGATTATAATACGCCATGCTCCGCGCTGGTGCTGGAATTGGCAGACAGGCATGGTTGAGGGCCATGTGCCGCAAGGC
>CAYZIQ010000190.1:0-3633 GCA_964478375.1 uncultured Chloroflexus sp.
GCGAAAGTGGCTCATCTGGCTACTCTCACTCCCAACCTTGCGCTGTAATACTAAGTGGCTAGTATAATAAATTGGTGATTGACTCACCACCATAAGGGTGGTATCATCCCTGCTGTAGGATACCAGAAGTTCGCGTTGCATAAGAAACGATGTCGGCTCACGGTTCAATCCGTGGGCCTTTTTGTTTGACTGGCCGTGGAACACGGGTATCACACCAACCCACTTTTTTTGCCAAAAGGAGGCAAATACAATGTCTGATCGTATCACCGGTACAGTCAAATGGTTCAATGGCGGTAAAGGCTACGGCTTCATCTCCCGCGAGGGCGGCCCGGATGTTTTCGTCCACTATACCGCCATCCAGGGCGAAGGCTTCAAGAACCTCGAAGAAGGCCAGATGGTCGAATTTGCGGTCGAACAAGGCCCCAAAGGTCCTCAGGCGACCAACGTCACCCTGGTCCCGTAACACGCCCACCCCTGCCCCTCCCCCGAAATTCAGGGAGGGGATCAGATCCTGATCAAAAATCCTGATGCTCCGTCATCAGGATTTTTTGTTACCTCGGATCATTTCAGCATCATCGCGGTATGTCAAAGAAGTTTTCGTATATGCTCAATGTGATCCCTCTCGTGCCACAGCGCCCGGCGCAGCACCTTGCGCGGACTCCAGAACTCGCCGTCCGCGCCGGCAACCTGTTTTGAGCCTTCGAGTGTTGGCAGGACTTCATTCAGCCGCGCCCGCGATACTTTCAGCCGCGCGAACGGCTCGCTGGGAATTTGCTCGCGCGGGAGGGCCAGCTCCAGCCGGTCGAGATACCAGCACTCCGCCCCGCCGATGTGTTTCAGGATTCCGGCGATGCTCCAGCGCTCGTTGGGATAGGTTAGATCGAGTTTCTTGGCGTCCAGACCTTCGGTAGTTTTCAGCAAATCTTCGCGGCTCCAGGCGAGCAGTTTCAGACCGCGCTCTATTTCCGTCGCGGTGAGCGGCTTCCAGTCATGCTGGAACCAGGCGTCCACCATGTAATAGTCGCTTTTTACGTCGCGGTCGAAGGCTTCGTTAATGTTGTAATCTATCCAGGTGTCTTCGACATGCAGTTCGATCGTGTCGATGCTCAGCCAGGGCTGCGATTCGTGTTTGGCAATCCAGGCCTCGTAATCGCGCAGTGCGGCGGACAGGGCCGTCAGGGCGGCGTCGCCGTCCACGCCGTAGGCAAAACATCCGGGATGCTCCAATGCCCAGGCAATGGAGCGAATGCCCTCGTTGTTGTTTTCCAATCCAATGCGGAAGATCATCTCACACCTCTTATTACTTTTCTATTTGTTTGCTTTCATCAGCCTGATCGTTTCCTGCGTAGCCGTCAGGATGAAGAACCCTAGTAGCAGGAGGGCAATCGCAGCGACGAAAATGTCGTAGACGCTGATGGTCAGCGACCAGACTGATCCACTCGTCAAGACGAATGTGCGCCTGCCGGCGAAGTACATAGTAGCGTTCAATAAAATCGCCAGAGCGCGGATTTCAGTCGGGCCTAGCTTGCCGTAAGAGATTCTGAACTCACCGACCACGCAGGTGCGGACGTAGACGAGCACCGACAGGAGCAGGTAGGCGATCAGGGTCAGAGAGGCGACTTCGAAGCTGACGTAATGGGTGAGTCCCAACCCCAGAAAGATCATCACTTGGCTGACCGCATCCGTCATGTGGTCTATGTAAAAACCGTAGATAGGCCGCTCGATGTGCCGAAAGCGGGCCAGTGTGCCATCCAGGCTATCACCGAACCAGTTGATGACGAAACCCAGCGAGGCCAGCCACAGGAAGTTGTGGTTGAATCTGCTCAACCCATAGCTGACCAGGATGACAAGCGCCCCAAAAACGCCAATGGCAGTGCAAATATCGGGATTTATCCAAGCTGGTAAGTGAGCCGCCAGCCATTTCAATGCGGGCCTTTCCAGCGGGCCGAGCAGGATGTCATTTACTCTGCGGTGTTTCTTTATATCTGCCACGCTACACCTCCGGTGCGACTTGACCTTGCACCTGGCTTCTCAATCCGGAACCTGCTCCAAGGCCTCAGGCCATACCGGCAAAGATATTGTCCATTGGTGAGGAGCTTTTCGGATGAAAGTCTCCGCTATGCTCAAAACCTTCTCAGCATTTCGCAACATTTCCACTTGCCGATCCGGGTGAGATTCCATCTCGATTGGTTGTGATTTTATAACAGTATACTTCCCATCTGGTTGCGGGTTTGTGACCATAATCATCACTGGAACATGAGCTCTCATCGCCAGGTAGACATGATGGGTGGGGAGTGAAGCCGGGCGGCCAAAGAAGCGGGGGCGGTACTTGGCGTCGGGGATTGGACGATCAATACCGGTCAGCACCGCCCCTCCTTGCTGGAGATATTTTATCGCCTGCCGCAGCGCATTGACCGAAGCCGGTATCAGGTTCATGCCGGTCTTCTTGCGCCTCTCAAACTCAACGCGCCGGCCGCCGCGCGGATCGGGGATAGTTAACACCATCGGCCGGAATCCGCGCAGATGTAACGCCTGCAAGACGAAGTCGAAGCTGCTGATATGCAGCCCAGCCATCACCAGCCCGCGCTGGCCGAATTCCTGGCGCTCGAACAACTGTTGTACGCCTTGATCCAGCACGATCAACCGGTCGGGTGCGGCTGCATCGTGGGTATAGTGATATAGGTCGAATATCGAACGTGCCGCATTTC
This sequence comes from uncultured Chloroflexus sp., assembly GCA_964478375.1. Taxonomy (GTDB): domain Bacteria; phylum Chloroflexota; class Anaerolineae; order Anaerolineales; family Villigracilaceae; genus CG2-30-58-95. The sequence goes on from CAYZIQ010000190.1 coordinate 2,709, forward strand.
GGAACGTTTGCCGGACCGCCTCATCCAGTGCAGCACCCTCCAGTTTCTCGCCGCTTATGACCCATTGATTGGCGCGCACAGCCCGCACCATCTTTGAATTTCGTCGAGCGGCAATCCGTTCTGCCACAAAGTTGGCCAGGCGATGGCCGAGCCACGGTGGGATTCCACGGCCCAAGGCTGATGCCAGGCTGATGCCAAAACTGCTATTGATGATCTGTTGGGTTTCGGGGCTCATACGGATTTCTCGTCACGTCAACTCACAATCTTCGTCGTACCGCCTCAGCAGTACGAGAATTCTCGTCGTCCAATCGAAAATGCGCTCCTGTTTCGTCCGCCAACTATCCGATAAGGGGAAATAGGATGGCGGGCTCGGCCTCGGGCCGAAGTCCCAGAATCCCAGCTCGTTTCGCTGCGCCCACAGCCATTCAACTGAACCCTGAGCGAGGCTCACCCAGCCGGGGAAGAGGCGGGACAGCATTTCCAGGGATGCCAGCCAGCGGTCGAATGGGCCAGGTTTTCCAACAGGGGGTGTGCGGTTCAACGGGACGCACAAATAACCGATCCCGTCTGGCCGGCTCCACAGCCAGTCCAACAAGGCCAGTTCAAGTGGACGGGGCAGCAGTCCCGGGAGCGAGCCGAGGATGTTGAGTTGGTACTTGCTCCTGAGCACCAGGTAACTATCTTTGACCGTCGCGCCGGTCAGCGCCCTGAACGGGGGAGACCCCCTCCGATAACGGTGCCCAGGCGCGGCGTATTGCTCCGCTCCCAAAATCTGGGGGTTGTCAAACACGCCTATGACCAGTTTATCAGCAATCTCGTTTTGGGGAATATCAATTACCCTGCCTTCGGCTACCGTGATATGCAAACCGTTGGCGTCGTAGGTGTAGCTGTCTTTGGGCACCTGGCTCAAGAAGTCGGCAGGCAG
>CAYZIQ010000191.1:0-3503 GCA_964478375.1 uncultured Chloroflexus sp.
GGGCCGCGGCCACGACGTCGTCCAGGCGGATTTGGTCGTCCACGGTGTGGGCGAACCGCTCCTCGCCGGGACCGAAGCCCACGGTGGGGATGTTGGCCTTGCCCATGGTGTAGGTCCCGTCGGTAGAGAAGGCCCACTGGCCGATCCGGGGACGGTAGCCCAGCATCTCTCGAATCACCCTGGCCGTAGCTTGCACCAGGGGATGATCGTCGTCCAGGGCCCAGGCGGGATAGAACTCCCTCGCTCGGCACTCATAGCCCGTATAGCTGGTCGCTCGATACTCGGTCACATGCACCCTGGCCTCGACTCCCTCGCGGGTGATGATCCCCTGGACCTCCGCCATGGCCTTGGCCTCGGTCTCCCCCAGCGTAAGGCGGCGATCAATGTAGAAGCTGCAGCTATCGGGGATGGCGTTGCGGCTGGCGGCGGAGCTTTCGATCTGAGTGACAGCAATGCTTCCCTGGCCCAGGAAAGGATCACTGGCCAACTGAGGGACCAGAAGCTCGATGCCAAAGATCAGCCGCGCGGCGTCGTAGATGGCGTTCCTTCCCAGGCCAGGAGTGGAGGCATGACAGGATTTTCCCCGCACAGTAACTTTCATTCCGATCCGACCGCGGTGCCCACGTTTGATCTGCAGATTGGTGGGCTCCCCCAGGACGACGAAATCGGGCCTCAGCCCCTCCTCGACGACCAGCACCTGCATGGCCAGGCCCTCGCAGGGCTCCTCCTGGACGACGCCCACCACGCAGAGCTCGCCAGGCAATTGGATGTCAGCGTCAATAAGGGCCTTGGTTCCGTAGACCATGGCCGCCAACGCCCCCTTCATGTCACAAGCGCCCAGGCCGTAAAGGACCCCGCCCTCGATCTGGGCGCCGAAGGGATCGCGGGCCCAGGAAGCGGGGTCGCTGACGCTCACCGTGTCCGTATGGCCGTTGTAGATCAGCCTGGGGCCATCGCCAGCGCCGAGGCAACCGATGACGTTCCCGATGCGGTCGCGCCTGACCCTGGTGAAGCCCACTTGCCCCATCTCCTCTGCCAGACGCTCGGCCACCGCCCCCTCCTTGGTCGAGGGACTGGGGAGGCGGATCAAATCCTGAAGGAAAGCAACCAAGTTATTTCGGTCTTGGGAAGAGAGATTGAACATCAAGCGTGTGTCCAATTTGCGGATTGCGGATTTAGGTTTTCAATCCGAAGCCTGCAGTTGGCTTCTCGCGTTTCTCCTGATACATTCTTTCGTCCGCCTGCTTGAGTGCGTCCGTCAGCGATATGCCTTTCTCTGCCGTGCTCGCGCCCAGGGACAGCCGGACCGGCGTCCCGTCGCGCGCGGCATTCTGTTCCTGCAAAATGTGTCGGACCCGGCGCAACGCTGCCTCTGCAGCATCAGCGTCGGCGTTGGGCAACAGCACGGCGAACTCGTCGCCGCCGATGCGCGCGACCACGTCTTCGCCACGGAAGGCGGCGCTCAACACTTGCGCCGCGCGTTGCAGCAGCGCGTCTCCGGCGGCGTGTCCCTCCCGATCGTTCGTCACCTTCAAGCCGTTTACGTCAGCCATCACGACGCTGATGGGAAACCGCCGCCCGCGTTCGAGCCGCGCCATCTCCTCTTCAAAAAAGCCGCGGTTGTACAGCCCTGTGAGCGCGTCGTGGATACTCAACTGTACAAGTTTCTCTTCCAATTGCTTGCGTTCGGTGATGTCGCGAAAAATTCCAAACGCGCCGATGAATTGTCCCGCGTTGTCAAACTTGGGCGTGGCTGTCACGAGGATAGTGCGTCTTTCGCCATCTGGGCGGATAAGTTCCATCTCATACGCGTTCTTTTCCCCAGCCCGGCGCCTGGCAGTTTGCTCCTTTATGGCGGCAAACTGCTGTGGCGTGGTGAACTCTTCCAGACTGCGACCGATCAATCCGCCGGGAGGAACGCCGAAGATGTTTTCAGCCGCTGGATTCGCAAAAACAAAATGCTCTTCTGTGTCGGCGATCCCAATGCCTTCCCCCTGTCCCTCCACCAAGGTGCGGAAGCGCTCCTCGCTCTCGCGCAGCACGTCCTCCGTGCGCTTGCGTTCGGTGATGTCACTGATGCTGGATAGAGCGCACGGTTGGTTGTTCAGCGTGATGATCTCCGCCGAGAAAAACCCAGTGATTACCTCGCCTGATTTGGTCCGAAATTGAGACTCTCTCCCTTGCACCCGACCACTCTTTGACAATTCCTCAACAACGGCGGCACGATCCTCCTCCCTGACCCACAGATGCAAATCAAGCGTTGTCCGGCCGATGGCCTCGGCATACTGGTAGCCGGTGAGATTCACAAAACCATCGTTGACTTCGAGTATCTGTCCATCGGACAGACGGGTGAGCGTGATGGCATACGGCGAGGAACGAAATGCTTTGGAAAATTTCTCTTCCTGCACTTGAACGTCAACGAGCAAGCGCCGATTCACCATCAAGGTCAGCGCATAGGCAAGCAGGATGAGCAGCATTTGGTACGAGATCATGATCAGCGTATCGAATGTGCCGGACTGGAAGAAATCGTTGGTGGGCTGCGGGACGGCTAGCGTGACAACAATCCGCGCGAGACTGATCAGAACATAAGCCACATTAACGATACCGACATCCCGCGTCATCGAGCGCATGGTGGGTGGGACACGACGCAACATCAGCCACGCACATTGAAAACAAACAATCAATAGCCCCAGCGAAACATTGAGCGTGCGCGCTTCCAGGTTGGGCTGAACGAAGGTGAAATAGGAGTGAACCAGAGCGAACGCCGCCAGCAGGAGGTAATTATGGGCTTGGCTGCTGATCCTGCCGACAAAGCGTTCCAAGCCCATATAGCCCGCGAGCGCGCCGGCAATCACGAGAGTGCTGGGAAGCGCAATGGACATCCAATCCGGAATGTTGCCGCGCAAGATAATCAGCAATACCGCCATGGTTTGAAAAACAAAATTAACCACCCAATAGGACGCGCCGGCGATGCGTTTCCTGGTCTGAACCCACAGTGAGGCGATGACCAGCACGCAGACGACATCCGTGAGCACATGACTGAAGATTACGGTTCGCATATCAGGAAAGTTCATGCTGCACCTCCAAGGGTCTTCTGGATCATAGTGCGCTATGCCCAGATTCACCTCCAGCCTGTAGCGGCGGTTTCCCCCCGCGTTGTGTGCCGCCGGGTTCTTTCGCAACCGAGCCGTGGCACTCTCATCATGCGCCCACCCCTGAATCGGGTGATCCCAATTTGCTGCCTGAGCGTCTGCCGTCGCGCATTTTTAGGGTAGGCTCTTACTAATATGCTCCTCGGCCACCAAGGACAGCGGGGATAGTCTTCAGGGCGATCTTGAGATCCAAAAGCGGTGACCAGTTTTCCAGGTAGTAGATGTCCAGCAGGCACATCTCGTCGAAGGTGAGCTGGCTGCGGCCGCTGACCTGCCACAGGCCGGTGATGCCCGGCGAGACCTCCAGTCGCTTGCGGTGCCACTCCTGGTACTGCTCCACCTCCGAAGGGA
>CAYZIQ010000192.1:0-3481 GCA_964478375.1 uncultured Chloroflexus sp.
GGCTCTGCCCTATCGAGGTGACTTCAGTCGCCCCGAATTGGAAACCCCATGTCATCTTCCACCTCCCTCACCTTCACTCACCTCCGCTTCCAGGCGCGAGCGCGCACGCCGATGAGGCTCGGCCAATATCAGGGCGCGGAGCGTCTGCGGGATGCGCTGGCGCAGGTGATGTTACGTGCGGTGTGCCCCGAAACGCGGCGCGCAGAAAAGCCTTCGGCTGAGCACGCCGCGGTCTGCCCAGCCTGCTGGCTGTTGGCGGCAGAAGTCGAGCCGGGCGCGGTACGGCGCGTCTATTCGCTGGTGGGGCCGCAGCCGTCGCTGGATGTGCTCGCGCCTGGCCAATCCTTTCAGTTCACCATCACCCTGTTTGGCGAGGGCTTTCGTTTTCTGCCATATTTCGTTCTGGCGGCTTCTGCAATGGGAGATACAGGCGTCGGCCCGGGGCGCGGCAAGTTCGAGATCGTCTCCATCCACGCGGTCAATCCGCTCACGGGCGAGACGCGCGCCATCCTTGCCGAGGGCGAAAGGGTTGTCCGGCCACAAAGCCTGTCTGTGACGTGGGAAGATGCGCAGAATGCCGCCCGACTCATGGCCTGCGATGGAGATGTCCGCGTTCGCTTCCTCTCCCCCACGCGGTTGATCGATTCCGAGGCTCTCGTCAAAGCCCCCGATTTCGGGGTCTTCTTCCGCCGATTGCTGGAGCGCGTGGATGAACTCGCCAAACAGCACGGCGGCGGGGAACGGCGTCCGCCCAAGGAAGTGACGGAACTCTATTCACTCGCCGACCAGGTACGCCTGGTGGAAAGTTCCACGCAATGGGTTGACCTGTGGGGACCCTCTGGCCGCACAGGACGAAGTGCACCGATGGGCGGGTTTGTCGGCTGGGCGGTCTATCGCTCCAAGCATTGGGATAAGATATTGCCGTGGCTTTTGTTGGGCCAGGGAGTGCAGGTCGGCAAATTGACCGCCAAAGGAAATGGCGTGTTTCAAGTGGAGCTGGCAGGAAGGAATGGTTATTGGTCGTGATGCATCTTTGCGAAGGTGGTTGAGTAGCCCGTGCTTTTCGGGCGTACACTTGCACCTGCTGCAAGTGCAGGTGTCGAAACCACCGAAGCAGTTGCTGGCAATTCTCTGTAACCATCCAAACAAGAGATTGCTTCACTCCCTCGGTCTCGATGCACCGCTTCGCAGTACTCGACCAGCGGTCGCTCGCACGTGTGCCTGCGCACACCGTTCGTGCCGCGAGCACGACGGTGCGAGACGGCAGTGCAGGCAATGACATGAAAGCAAGGAGTAGATATGATCGTCCAACATCTCGTGATTGACCAATACGGCGCGTTTTTGGGCAAGCACAGCGAACGGCTCATCGTCACCAAAGGCGAGGAAAAACTTGCCCAGGCACCGCTCATTCATTTGGAGTCGGTAGTCATTGCCAACCAGGGCGTGAGCATCAGCGCCGAAGCCGTGCGCGAATGCACCGAGCGCGGCATTCCCATCTTCTTCATCAGCGGGACAGGCACGGCCTACGCGAGTCTATACAGCGCGGGTCTCACAGGCACAGTTGCCACCCGCCGCGCCCAATTGGAAGCCTTCAAGGACGTGCGCGGCTTGCAGCTGGTTCTGGCCTTCGGCATGGGCAAACTGCAAAACCAATCTACCCTGCTTAAGTACATGGCGAAATATCGCAAAGAGGCTGACCCCGCGCTGTACGAGGAACTGCGGCTTTGCTCCGATGAAGTGCTGGACCACCTGATCGAGTTGGAACGCATCAAGCAATATCCCGAATACCAGGATGGCACAGTCACCGTTGATAGCCTGCGTATGGAGTTGATGGGAATCGAGGGACGCGCCGCACAAAAATATTGGAAAGCGGTCAGACTGACCTTGCCAGAGAAATACGGCTTCACGGCGCGCGCGAGACGGGGCGCGATGGATCCTGTCAATTCGGCCTTGAATTACGGGTATGGGATTCTCTACGGTCAAATCGAGCGCAGTCTTGTGCTGGCAGGACTGGACCCGTTCGCGGGCTTCCTGCACGTGGATCGCCCGGGCAAGCCGAGCCTCACACTGGATTTCATCGAGGAGTTTCGCCCGGTGGTTGTGGACCGCACAATCTTCGGCCTCGCCAACAAGAACGTTTCCTTTGACTTCGACGAAAACAAGATGTTGACGAAAGAGACTCGCCGCATGTTAGCGGATAAGATCAATGAACGATTGGACACCGAAGCACCCTTCGAAGGCAAACGCCATCCCCTGCGCGCCGTTATCCAAATACAGGCGCGGCACCTGGCAACTTTCCTGCGCGGGGAACGGGCAGGATACGAGCCGTTCCGGATGACATGGTAAATGTTCCATGAAAGAACCGAACATCCTTCTCGTCTACGACATTCCCGACGACCGCAAGCGCACGAAAATCGCCGATGCGTGCTTGGATTATGGTCTCGACCGAATCCAGTTCAGCGCGTTCACGGGCTGGCTGCTGGCGACTCAGCAGGAAGAATTGTTTTTGAAGGTGAAGAAGATCCTCGGCAAGAAAGACGGAAATATCCAGCTGTTTCCCGTCTGTGCCGAGGATTGGGCGAAGAGGAAGGTGATAGATCAGAAGGTGGAGGAAAGGGGAGAGAAGGGAGAGGATGAAGGAAAGAGGAACGAAGGAGTCGAAGAATGATCGAACAGGTCGAAATCGAGGCCCCTTTCCGTGTGACCGATCTCAAGCAGTGGGTGTATTGTCCGCGGGTGTTGTACTACGCTATGTGCCTTCCCAGCATTCGACCGACAACCTACAAAATGCAGGCGGGCGCCGAAGCGGGAAAAAGCGAGGAGGGACGTGAGGAAAGAAGGTCGCTACGCCCGTATGGTTTGGAGAAAGGCCGCAGGGAGTTTGATGTCCTATTATCCTCCTCGCGTTATGGCTTGCGCGGCAAAGTGGATTTGATTGTCTGGATTGACAATCCACCGCCGGGAGAATTCGTCGTTGTGGATTACAAACTATCCGATGTTGCGGGAGAGCACTTCAAACTGCAGCTCACAGCTTACGCGTTGTTGATCGAGGAAATGTCGGGGCGAAAGGCAAAATGCGGCTATTTGTACTTTATTCCCAAAAGACGGTCGGAGAAGGTACAATTTACGCAACACTTGAGAGAAAGACTTCTAACAGCCCTGGAGTCCATGCACCGCATGTTGCACACCGAGATCATGCCAGGGCCAACGTCGAATCGCAGCAAGTGCCTGGCCTGTGAGTTTCGCAGGTTCTGCAATGACGTTGTGTAGCGGTCGCCTCGCAAATCGAGCCAATTTTTCAGCAAAGCATGACTTGCGATAAATCCAGGAAAGAGGTGAAAATCAAACCGAGGAATGCAGAAAAAATGTCAACAGGAAGGCTTAACGGCTACGAAAAACTGCAAAAGGTTGCTGAGCGTGAATTCTTGTGTTTGAACGAATGGCCTTGAAGTCCCCCACGATCCGATGAGGATACTGAAAG
>CAYZIQ010000193.1:0-3436 GCA_964478375.1 uncultured Chloroflexus sp.
TTTATGACTCGTCGCCCTTATTTGATGTTGGGCCTGATCCTGTTGTTGACCGCCCTGGCGATTTGGGTGGATTCAAGCCAGCGCATTACCATCACCAATCCGATCAATCAACAAACGATCATTGACCGCAACGTCGCCACCCGCCTTGGCCTCGACCTGCGCGGCGGTCTGCAGACCCTGCTCGAAGCCGACCTGCCCGCCGACGCCAGTGTCACCAGCGATGACCTGAAAGTCACCCGACAGATCCTCGAGAGCCGCGCCAACGCCCTGGGTGTGAGCGAGGTGCTTATGCAGGTTGCTCCGCCGCGCCGCATCGTGGCTGAATTCCCGGGCATCAGCAACCCGGAAGAAGTGGTTGCATCCCTGCAACAGACCGGTCTGCTCGAGTTCGTTGACATGGGTACCTCGCCGGTCGAGGCAGGTACCGCAATCCAGACCGACTACGGACAGTCCGCAACGGAATCTTCCGGGACCTCGACGCCCGAATCCGCCACACTGACCGCCACTCCCGCCGAGGCCTCTCCGACGCCTGCGGCAAGCGGCACGCCAGAAGCGACAGCTACCCCCGCCGTCACTGAAACGCCGACCATTTATCATACGGTGATGACCGGCGCAGCCCTCAAAACCGTGAACGTCGTCCGCGACTCCACCACTGGCGCCTACGAGATCTCCTTCGTTCTGAAAACTGAGTCGGCAACGATGTTTGCCGATTACACCGGCAGCCACGTCAACCAGTATCTGGCCATCGTGCTGGACAAGAAAGTCGTTTCTGTGCCGGTCATCAAAAACCAGATCAGTGATGGTCAAGGGGTCATCCAGGGCAACTTCACCAGTGCCAGTGCCAACACGCTTGCCATCCAGTTGCGCTACGGTTCGCTGCCCATCCCGGTCAAGATCGTGGAGAGCCGCACAGTCGGCCCCACGTTGGGTGAGGAATCCATCCGCCGGAGCGAAATTGCGGGCGTCATCGGCCTGACCATCGTTATCCTGTTCATGGCTTTATACTATCGCCTGCCGGGCGTGCTGGCTGACCTGGCCCTCGGCGTTTACGCGCTGACCTCGCTGATGCTCTTCAAGCTCATCCCGGTGGTGCTGACCCTGCCCGGCATCGCCGGCTTCATCCTGAGCATCGGCATGGCCGTGGACGCGAACATCCTCATCTTCGAGCGGCTGAAAGAAGAGCTGCGCGCCGGACATAATTTGCGTCAGGCCATTGACCTGGGATGGTCACGCGCCTGGCCATCCATCCGCGACGCAAACTTTTCGACGCTGATCACCTGTGGCATCCTGTTCTGGTTTGGGAACGCCTTCGGCGCCAGCCTGGTCAAGGGCTTCTCGCTGACCCTGGCTTTGGGCGTTGTCGTCAGCCTGTTTACCGCCATCACCGTCACCCGCACTTTCCTACACGTGGTGCTGGACAACATTAAATTCGCCGAACACCCCCGCTGGTTCGGAATCCAGGAGAACCCGCGATGAACATCATCAAGAACCGTTACCTGTATTTCGGCATCTCCCTGCTGGTCATCATTCCTGGCTTGCTGGCGCTGATTTTCTGGAAGCTCCCCCTAGGCATTGACTTCACCGGTGGTAGCCTGGTGGAGGTCAAGTTCGAATCGGGCACGCCGCCTTCCGTCACCGACGTGACCAATCTGTACAAAGAGTTTTCCACTCCAACCAGGGACCTGTCCAACCCGCTTGTCCAGCCGCTGGGTACCGACTCCATCTCCATCCGTTCAAAGGAGATGGACGACGCCACCAAAGGCCAGATCGTTGCTGCGCTGCAAGAACGCTTCGGCAACGGTGGGAACGTAACTGTCATGCACTTCACCCAGGTCAGCGCGGCCATCGGTCAAGAAGTAGCCGTGCGCGCTGCGGGCGCGGTCGCGTTGGCAGCCTTGTCTATCTTGCTGTATATTACCTACGCCTTCCGCGGCGTCCAGCACGCCTTCCGCTACGGCACGGCAGCCATCATCGCCATGATCCACGACATCCTGGTAACGGTCGGCGCGGAAGCTATGCTCGGTCACTTCCTGGGCTGGCAGGCCGATTCGCTCTTCCTGACCGCGCTTCTGACCGTCATCGGCTTCTCGGTGCACGACACCATCGTGGTCTTCGACCGCATCCGCGAAAACTCAAACAAATACCGACGCGTGGATTACGAGACGGTCGTCAACCACTCCATCGTCCAGACCCTAGATCGCTCAATCAACACCCAACTGACCGTCATGCTGACCCTGCTGGCGCTGGCCCTATTCGGGGGCGCGAGTATCCGGCACTTCGTGGTCATCCTGTTGATCGGTATTTTCAGCGGAACCTACTCGTCTATCTTCAACGCCTCGCCAATCCTGATCGTCTGGGAAAACCGCGAATGGCGCACCTGGTTCCGGCGTCCCGCGCGGAGCGGGGCGTAGACGAACAGCCTGAGCGGACACTGAGCGAAGGCGAAGTGGTAATCGAGGAACGCCGCAAACCTGAAAGTGCGTAGAAACAAGCTGACAAAATGGCGCACCTTTGGATGTGCCATTTTTATTAATTCGTGGCGAGTTTTGGAACGGTGATTTACAGTTTCGATAATCCAGGCCCAGAGTCTCACTTCTCATTGTAAAATTAACATGGCAAAGGTTTATGGACAAGCGACGATGAGCGACTCGCCCAATTCCGCTTTTGACGTTAAAATAGCCCATAGCGTCGCCGAGGTTGGCCAGGCCGAATGGGACGCCTTGAGCGGAGATCGGCCTTTTCAAAGTTACCGCTGGTACGCTTACGGCGAACGCTGCATGGCAGACTGTCCGCCCTTTTACATACTCCTCACCTTGAATAACATGGCTGTTGCGCGCGGGACCTTTTGGCTGGTTCGCGATGAACCCCTGCCGATCAACCCCCCGCTACGGACTCTCGCCCAGGCTGTCTTTCGCCACTGGCCGCTGCTGATCTGCCGTTCACCGCTTGCGGGACTCTCCGGCCTGATCCTGCCCGATCCGCCGCTGCGGGATGAAGCCTTGAATCTCATCGCCCAAACAGTCCTTAAAGAACTCCATCGTCTGCATGGTTCTTTCCTGATCTTCGACTACCTGACGCCTGCCCAAACTGCCTGGCCCGGCTGGCCGCGTGGTTTCAGTACAATGGCGATCTCAGACCCCAGCACCCGCATGGCTGTCGAATGGGATAGTTTCGCTGCCTACCTTGCAGCCGGGAATAAGAAAGACCGTCAACATTACAAACGAAGCCTGCGCCAGGCCGAGAAGCTTGGCATACAAGTGACGAGGCACGCATCTGTAGCCGATATGGACGCCGCGCTGATGCTTATCCATAACGTCGAGAAGAAGCATGACAGCGCGCCGAATCCCTGGGCGCACGGAATGCTGGAAAATATCCAGATGGTAGACGGGACTTTCCTCGAGGCGCACATCAACGAACGGCTGGTCGGCTGCGGGAT
>CAYZIQ010000194.1:0-3378 GCA_964478375.1 uncultured Chloroflexus sp.
GAACAGGAGGCTGCCATGCCAACCGGTAAATACATCCTCGCCATAGACTTCGGCTCATCGGGGCCGAAGGTTGCGCTGGTATCCACCCGCGGGGAGATCGTCGCCAGCGAGTTCGAGCCGGTGGAGACGCTGTTCTTGCCCGGCGGCGGGGTGGAACAGCGTCCGGATGACTGGTGGCAAGCCATCGTCCGCGCAACGCGGCGGCTGCTGGCGCAAAAGCTGGCGCCGTTGGATGACATCCTGGCAATCATCATCGCCAGCCTGTACTCCACCACCGTCGCCGTGGATCGGTCGGGGCGTCCCCTGACCAACGCCATCTTCTGGATGGACACACGCGGCGCGCCCTACGTCCAGGAAATCACCGGCGGTCTGCTCAAAGTGGAGGGTTACGGCCTCGGGCGGCTGGTCACCTGGGTGCGGCACACCGGCGGCATCCCCACCCGTTCGGGCAAGGATTCCATCGCCCACATCCTACTCATCCGCCACGAATGGCCTGAAATCTACCGCCAGACTTACAAGTTCCTCGAGCCGAAGGATTATCTCAACCTGCGTCTGACCGGCCAGATCGCGGCGACTTATGACTCGGTCAACCTGCACTGGCTGACCGACAACCGCGACATCTACCACATTGACTGGGACGCGCGCCTGCTGGCGTTCTCCGGCATCCAGCGCGAGAAACTGCCCGACTTAAGGCGCACGCTGGACATCCTCGGCCCGCTCACGCCGGAAGCGGCGGCGGCGCTGGGGCTGCCCGTCAGCGTGCAGGTCATCGCCGGGACAACCGACGCGCAATCCTCCGCTATCGGCTCCGGCTCGGTGCGGGACTTCGACGCCCACCTCTACTTGGGGACCTCATCCTGGATTTCCTGCCACGTGCCATTTAAAAAGACCGATATCCTGCACAATATGGCCTCCTTGCCCTCTGCCATCCCCGGCAAGTATTACATCGCCAACGAACAGGAGTGCGCTGGCGCCTGCCTCAACTTCCTGCGCGACGAACTGTTCTTCCCGCCGGATGAGATGGAGACTGGCTTGCCGCCGGAGGACATCTACGCGTGCTTCGACCGGATGGCCGCCAGCGTCCCGGCTGGCAGCCGCGGCGTGCTCTTCACACCCTGGCTGGTCGGCGAACGAACGCCGGTGGAGGATGCCCTCATCCGCGGCGGATTCCACAACCTGTCTATGAGCAACAACCGCCGCGACCTGGTGCGGGCGGTTTTCGAGGGTGTGGCGTTCAACTTCCGCTGGCTGCTGGGAGGCGTGGAATCCTTCTGCAAGCGCAGGCTGGATCCGCTCAACATGATCGGCGGCGGGGCGAAGTCGGACATCTGGTGCCAGATCCACGCCGACGTGCTGGATCGCACCATCCGCCAGGTGCGCGATCCAATCCGGGCTGGATTGCGCGGCGCGGCCTCCCTGGCCTGCGTGGCGCTCAAGTTGACCACGTTCGACGAAATTGCCGAGGCTATCCAGATCGCCAACACATTCAAGCCAAATTCCAAACACCGCAAAATCTACGACGAACTATTCAGGGAGTTCGTGACCCTCTATCACAAAAACCGACCGATCTACGCGCGCTTGAATGCGAGGAGAGTCTAACCCGGGCGCGCCGGAAGTGATCGAACCACCAAGGACACGAAGGGGCACAAAGGGAACAAAAAAACTTCGTGTCCCGCCTGCCCCCGCTCTTTGGGGGGTGTGACCTTTGTGGTAAAAAACTTCACCTTGCCTTGTTGCAACCATCAGAATTTGCCCTAATCGGTCGGGCTGAGCTTGTCGAAGCCCGACACTAAAACCAGAGTTACGGCTTCAATTCGCCCTTCGACGAGCTCAGGGCTACCTATCTTCGGTTATTTCGAGCCTGTTTGCAACAGAGCAACTTCACCTCGTTACTGAGAAGGTTTCAATGGACATCGAGAACATCCAAAAACAACTGAAATGGCTGCCGCCGCGCTGGCTAGCGTGGATGGAAAAATACCTGCGCCGCATCGCCTCTGTAAAATCCATGATCGAAAAGGAATACGACGGGATCATGACCCAACTGGAAGGGACGGTCAAACCCTACCGGCAGGATTTTCCTTCATTTGCTCATCTTCCCGAAACCGGCTTCGACCGAGGTGAACTCATCCGCCAATTGGAAGCCCTCAAGGGCCGGGAGGAGGCTCGCTGGAAAGAGGGTTACGCTTCGGGCGCGGTCTACAACGGCGATGACGCTTTTGTGGATTTTCTCAACCGGGTCTACGCTCTTCACTCGCAGGTTAACCCGCTGCACGCCGATATCTGGCCGAGCGCTTCCAAATTCGAATCCGAGATCGTCGCCATGACCGCTCAAATGCTGGGCGCAGCCAAGGGGACGGATGAGATCTGCGGCACGGTCACTTCGGGCGGCACGGAAAGCATCCTGCTGGCGATGAAGACCTATCGCGATTGGGCGCGCGAGACACGCGGCATCCGGCGGCCGGAGATCGTCGCGCCGGCCACAGCCCATCCGGCTTTCGACAAAGCCGCACAATATTTCAGGATCAGGATGATTCGCACGCCGGTTGGCCCAGATTTCCGCGCCGACGTCCGCGCGATCGAACGCGCCATCAGTCATAATACCATTGCTATCATCGGCTCCGCGCCGACCTTCCCGCATGGGATGATTGACCCCATCGGCGAGCTTTCCGAGCTGGCGCGGCGGCGCGGCATTGGCTTCCACACCGACGCCTGCCTGGGAGGCTTCGTCCTGCCCTGGGCAGAGCGGCTCGGCTACCCAGTGCTGCCCTTCGACTTCCGCTTGCCCGGCGTGACCTCCATGTCTGCCGATACGCACAAGTACGGCTACGCGGCCAAAGGCACCTCAGTGGTGCTCTATCGCGGCCTGGAGCTGCGCCGCTACCAGTATTTCACTGCCGTTAACTGGCCGGGCGGACTGTACTTCTCCCCCAATATGGCCGGCAGCCGTCCCGGAGGCCTGAGCGCGGTCTGCTGGGCAGCCATGATCTCGATGGGCGAGGCCGGCTACCTGAATGCCACGCGGCGCATCCTGGAGACAGCCGCAGAGATCAAGAAAGGTATTGCCGAAATTCCTGAGCTTCACGTGCTGGGCGATCCGCTGTGGATCATCGCCTTCGCCTCCGATTCGCTCGACATCTACAGGGTCATGGACTTCATGCTGTCTCGCAAGTGGAGCCTGAACCCGCTGCATAAGCCGTCCGCGGTGCACATCGCCCTGACGCTGCGGCACGCGCAAGAGGGCGTGGCCGAGCGGTTCGTCAACGATCTGCGGGATGCTGTCGAACACGTCAAGGCGCATCCTGAGGAAAAAGGCGAGAGCGCGCCCGTCTACGGTATGGCCGCCACCCTGCCGCTGCGAGGCGTGGTCAGCGAAATGCT
>CAYZIQ010000195.1:0-3328 GCA_964478375.1 uncultured Chloroflexus sp.
CCCCGCACCTGCGACGCACCGCAGGTGCAGGCGCAGGTGAGTGCCGGGGAGTGCAAGCGAACGGCGTCGAAGGGGACACAGTCAAGGCGGATAGACAATGGGCGCAGCTTCCCGCCTAATCGAAATCCGTCGGCCAGCCGGGGTGACGATAATGCTCGAACATACGGGCGATCTGGGCAGGGGTCACCCGCGCCAGGGATAGCTCCGGGATCTCATTCTCCTTAAAAAAGGCTGCCCCACTGGTCTCGATACTTTCTCCAGCGCCGTATCCGAACCGGCCGCCATCATCTCCGCCGCGACTCGGCGTACCGCCTCGTAACGCTCTTTGTCGAAGGGATTTTGGGAGTAAGTCAGGCCGTTCTGAGCGATAGCTTGCAGGCGTCTGGCCCATTCCAGCCATGGCGGCTCGCGGTTGGAAAGCAATTCACCAGCCTCCTGCCAGCCGCTCGGCATGACGGGGCGGCAGACCGGCCTCCAAGATGCGTTTCTGCACCGCCTGGATGTCGTATTCCACCCGGCGCGGCTCCCAAATTTTCGTCTCAGGGTAGAACAGGGCATAGGCAGCCCGGGGATCGCGATCGCGCGGTTGCCCGACCGAGCCTGGGTTCAGGATGGCGCGCTCGTCCAGTTCGTAGTCCTCGCCCGGTGGCGGAACGACGATGTCTACGCTGTCTCGCCTGGCATGATATTGGAAGACCACCTGCATGTGCGAGTGCCCGACGAAGCACCATGGCGTGGAGAAGAAGCCCAGGTTGATGCGAGCGGTCAGGGCATTCATCACGTATTCCCAGATCGGGTCACGCGGGCTGCCGTGCGCCAGCGAGACTTCTCCACAGACTATCACCTCACTCGGCAGACCGGTCAGGAAAGTCAAATTCTTTTTGGTCAGGGCATCC
Organism: uncultured Chloroflexus sp.; assembly: GCA_964478375.1. GTDB lineage: Bacteria > Chloroflexota > Anaerolineae > Anaerolineales > Villigracilaceae > CG2-30-58-95. The sequence continues at coordinate 897 of CAYZIQ010000195.1, forward strand.
TTATGCCACGCGAGGGAGCGTCGCGCATCGTGATTAAATGATGCCAGCGCCAAGTTGCCGGTTGCAGCCGTATCGTGGTTGCCCATCAGGCAGGTCAGCTTGGGCAAGTTGCGTACCCGCCGGATGCATTCGTTTGGGTCTGGACCGTATCCGACGATATCCCCCAAACACCAGGTTTCGTCCACCTCCCCGGCGTCAGCCAGCACAGCCTCCAACGCCGTTAAATTGGCATGAATATCCGAGATCACCAGGATGCGGGTCACTTGTTCTCCAGCAGAGCAACGACGCGCGCGACGATCTCTTCCGCGACTTCCACTTTGCTCATCGGCGGAAAGGCTTCTTTCCTCCCGTCAGCATAGATCAGGGTGACGCGATTGGTGTCCGCACCAAAACCGGCGTCGGGGGCAGTGATGTCATTGGCGGCAATCATATCCAATCTTTTGGACGTCAGTTTCGCGGCGGCGTTCTCCAATAGATCACGACTCTCAGCAGCGAACCCAACGACCACGCGCAGCTGCTCCTCGCCAGACCTCGAGCCAGTTACCGCTTCGAGAATGTCCGGCGCAGCCTCCAGCTCCATCTGTGGAATCCCATCCCGTTTCTTCAGCTTGTTCCCAGCAACCATTTTCGGGCGGAAATCGGCTGGCGCGGCTGCCATGAGCAGCACCTCGGCCCCGGCGGATTCTGCCAGCACGGCCTCCAGCATCTCTTGCGCCGTGCGGACCTCCACCAACCGCGCCCCAATGGGTGGAATCAAGCTGGTCGGCGCGCTGACGAGCGTCACCTGCGCGCCGGCATCAATCGCGGCCTGCGCCAGGGCGTAACCCTGTTTACCGGACGAACGATTGGTGAGCACACGCACCGGGTCGAGCGGTTCCTGCGTCCCGCCCGCTGTGACGAGTACTCTCTTGCCAGACAGCTTGCCGTTCCGTCCCAACACCAAGCGGATGTGGCCAAGCAGTTCGGCTGGTTCGATCATCCGCCCCTTGCCGACCAACCCCGAAGCCATGCGCCCCTCGGCTGGCCCGGCGATCCACGCACCGCGCTCCACGAGGATCTTCAAATTCTCCTGCGTGACCGGGTGGTTGAACATGCCTACATCCATGGCTGGGGCTATTAGCGTGGGGCAACGCGCGGTCAGCGCCGTAATGGTCAGCAGATTGTCGGCGAGGCCGTGTGCCAGCTTGGCGAGCGTATTGGCCGTGCAGGGTGCGATGGCCAGCAGGTCCGCGCTGTGGCCCAATCCCACATGCAGCACGTGCGCTTCGCCGCCCCACAAGTCAGCCTCAGCGAAGGCTTTTCGACCAGTGACCGACTGGAAAGTCAGGGCGGTGACGAATTTCTCAGCGGCGGGTGTCAGGATCACATCCACCTGCGCGCCTTCCTGTGTCAGTTTGGAGGCCAAGTCGGCGGCTTTGTAGGCCGCAATGGAGCCGGTCACGCCGAGAAGAATGTGCTTGGAAATGTAGATAGACATACAGGCCGATTATACTGCCAAACAAAATTATTCATTACGTGGGATTCAAGGTAGAATACAGCCAGGTTTTTCTTTGCTCGGGAGTGTTTAGCATCCACAGATAGTTTATGAGAGAGTTCATTTCTGGCCGCAACCCTGTCTACGAGACCCTGTGCGCCAAACGGCGTGACGTCTTTCGCCTGCAAATCGCTGAGGGGGTACAAGAAAAGGGAAGGTTAAAAGAAATCAGCGAATCAGCGATTCAGCGGAAAATACCGATCGAGCGCGTGCCGCGCTCCCGGCTGGACAAGCTCTCGGAGGCGCACCAGGGCGTTGCGTTGGAGGTCAGCGGCTATCCATACGTGGCGCTGGATGACATTCTCGACAATGCTCGAAAACGCGGCGAGCCGCTTTTCGTGCTGATCCTGGATACGCTGCAAAACCCGCAGAACCTGGGCACGCTCATCCGCACGGCGGAGGCGGTCGGCGTGCACGGCGTTGTCATTCCATCCCATCGTGCCGCCGAGGTAACGCCAGCCGTTGTCAGCGCCTCGGCGGGAGCCAGCGAGCACATGCTCGTGGCGCAATCCAACTTGGCGCAAGCCATTGCAAATCTGAAGGAGGCTGGGGCGTGGGTCGTTGGCCTGGACGAAGGTCCGGATTCGCACAGCCCATCCGAGGTCCGGTTAGAGGGTGCATTGGCGGTGGTAGTGGGCAGCGAGGGCAAGGGCATCCGTCCGCTGGTAAAATCCAAGTGCGATTTTCTGCTGCGCTTGCCGATGCGCGGCCGAATCGAATCGCTGAACGCCGCCGTCGCCGGTTCCATCGCACTCTACCTGGCATACCTGGCAAGAAAATCCGAATCCGACGTCTCCTGACGTCAGCATTACCGTCCGAAGTCTGCCTGCCCTAGCAGGTCAGGGGAGACTTCGGACTTATCAGAGGAGATCATGCCTAAAGCAGCGTTCCATTTCCC
>CAYZIQ010000196.1:0-3258 GCA_964478375.1 uncultured Chloroflexus sp.
CCTGGTGATAGACCACTCGGTGCAGGTGGATTTCTTCGCCACCCCCGACGCTCTGCAACGCAACACCGAGATCGAGTTCCAGCGCAACCGCGAGCGTTATGAATTCCTCAAATGGGGCCAGAAGGCCTTCTCCAATTTCCGCGTTGTCCCACCCATGACCGGCATCGTGCATCAAGTCAATCTCGAATACTTGGCGAATGTAGTGATGACCAGACCTGAGACACCCGGTGTCTCAAAGACACCGGGTGTCTTGGCTTTTCCCGACACCCTGGTCGGCACCGATTCGCACACCACGATGATCAATAGCCTGGGCGTGCTCGGCTGGGGCGTGGGCGGCATCGAGGCCGAAGCTGTAATGCTTGGGCAACCAATGGACATGCTCCTGCCGGACGTGATCGGGTTCAAGCTGCACGGCAAACTTCCCGACGGCGTCACGGCCACCGACCTCGTCTTGACCATAACGCAAATGTTACGCAAGCTGGGGGTGGTGGATAAGTTCGTAGAATTTTACGGCCCCGGCCTGGATAGCATGTCGCTGCCTGACCGCGCCACCATCGCCAATATGGCTCCCGAATATGGGGCGACGATGGGCTTCTTTCCAATAGACGCCGAGACGCTACGCTATCTGCGCTTGACCGGGCGAAGAGACGAACAAGTCGAACTGGTCGAAGCCTATTGCCGTGCCCAAGGCTTGTTCCGTGACGGGAGCACCCCTGACCCAGAATTTACCGACACGCTCGAGCTGGACCTGGGGTCTGTCGCGCCCTCGTTGGCCGGTCCCAAGCGTCCGCAGGATCGTGTCCCCCTGACAGACATGAAACAGGTTTTCGAAAAGGCCCTGACCGCACCAGTAAAAGAACGCGGTTATGAGTTGGAAGTCACGGAGGTGAACCGCAAGATCACTTTTGGCACCAACGGCGGTTCGATGCAGATCGGTCACGGCGCGGTGGTCATCGCTGCCATTACCTCCTGCACCAACACCTCCAATCCATCCGTGATGGTAGCCGCTGGTCTTGTCGCTAAAAAGGCTATCGAGAAGGGACTGACAGTCAAGCCATATGTCAAGACCAGCTTGGCGCCCGGCTCGCGTGTTGTCACCGAATATCTCAAGCAGGCCAACTTGCTGGAGCCGCTCTCCAAACTGGGCTTCAACGTGGTCGGCTACGGTTGCACCACCTGCATCGGGAATAGCGGCCCGCTGCCGGGTGAGGTCGCGAAAGCGATCACCAGCGGGAACCTCGTCGCCGCAGCGGTCATTTCGGGCAACCGCAACTTCGAGGGGCGTGTACATCCCCTCATCAAGGCCAACTACCTGGCCTCGCCGCCGCTGGTCGTCGCCTATGCCCTGGCGGGGACAGTGGACATTGACTTGGATGCCGAACCCCTCGGCATGGGAAAAGACGAGCAGCCTGTCTACCTGAAAGACATTTGGCCGACGGCACAGGAGATCCTCGATACGGTTGCATCAAGCCTCGATTCGAAAAAGTTTCGCGAGAAATACTCTGATGTATTTGCCGGCAGTGGTCTATGGAACCAGATCAAGGTAGCTGAAAGCGACCTTTACCGCTGGAATGAGGTTTCCACCTATATCCAGCATCCGCCTTTCTTTCAGGCGTTGGCCCTGGATGTGCGGCACATCCAGGATATCTTGGGGGCTCGCGTCCTGGCTTTGCTAGGCGATTCGATCACTACCGACCACATCTCCCCGGCTGGCAATATTGCTGCTGATAGCCCCGCTGGCCAGTATCTTCAAAAACGCGGCGTGGCCGTGCGCGACTTCAACTCCTATGGCTCGCGGCGCGGCAACGATCAGGTGATGACGCGCGGCACGTTCGCGAATATTCGGCTCAAGAATTTACTCGTCCCGGGTACGGAAGGTGGTATCACGCGCCACTTCCCAGATGACACACTGATGTCTGTCTACGAGGCGGCAATGACATACCAGGGCGAAGGTATACCTGTCATTGTCATGGCTGGCAAGGAATACGGTACCGGCTCCAGCCGTGACTGGGCGGCGAAAGGTACGCTCCTGCTCGGGGTTCGTGCCGTGATCGCCGAATCGTTCGAGCGCATCCACCGCTCCAACCTGATCGGCATGGGCGTACTGCCGCTTCAATTCGAGGCGGGGCAAAATGCCGAGCGCCTCGGCCTGAGCGGCGACGAAGTCTTCGACATCGCAGGCCTGAGCGATGACATAGCCCCGCAGAGCCTGATCACTGTCAGGGCGAAGAAGGCCGATGGTAAAGAGATCAGTTTCAGGGTCAAAGCGCTGCTGAATACATCGGTGGAGGTCGAGTATTATCGCAACGGCGGCATCCTGCACACCGTTTTCCGAAATATGGTTCGTGGCTAATGAGTTGGTTTCTGGCAGGACAGTTTCGCCAGTGCCAAAATTCTCTAAAGAATTTCCATCCTTATTGGGTACAGAATTATCCCCTGAAAACACCCGCAAGTACAAACTTTATTCGGGCCTGTTCGTCCTGCTGAAACCCAAGCCGAGTATCTCCTCGTACGCCTTCACCCAGCTCTCCTTACAGGCGTTAGCCAGGCTTCTCAGTTTTGCCCTGGTCGCGGCGGCCTGGCTGCCGTTCCGCATGGATCTCGTCACCGCGAAACGCTATTTTGCTGGCATAATCCTCCCCTCCCATTGGCTCAAACCAGATTTCCTGTGGATGAGCGAAGTGTTCAAAGGCCACCTGCCGGTCGGCGATGTGTATGGCTGGAACATTCCCGACCCGCGCATCTTTTTGGTGATAATCCCCGCAATTCTGTTGGATTGGATGCAACATCGCCACGAAGACGAGCTTGTCTTCCTGAAGTGGCCGCGCTGGGTACAGGCGGCGCTGTTGGCCTTCGTGACCCTGAGCTTGCTCCTCGCCTCCTTCGCGGACTCGGCCGCCCCGTTCGTTTACCAAGGATTCTGATTCTAGGGAAGTTCGTCAGCCTGAGAGAGCGGTTTTCGCGACGAAGGTGCGGAAATTGCCCTTTGTCCGGCCCAAAATGCCTTTTCGTTGACGGCAATGTGCTTCTCCGGCACATGCGACTGGACAGCCTCCAGCCATTCGCTTTCGGGGGCATCCAGCAACGTCGAAAGCGCACCCAGGATGGCGACGTTGGCCGTTTTGGGGTTGCCAACGCTTTCTGCGATCTCTTGACCGCTCACCCAATGCACCGCCCCAGCCGCGCCGGCTAACGTGGACCGAATTACATCATCATCCGGATATTTAACGTCCCCGGCCTTGACCGTGATCGGCTCGA
>CAYZIQ010000197.1:0-3195 GCA_964478375.1 uncultured Chloroflexus sp.
CACTATGTTCGACTATGGAAAAATCCTCAAACGCGCCTGGCATATCCTCTGGAATTACAAGATCCTGTGGATCTTCGGCATCTTGCTGGCGCTCACCGTAGGGGGAGGCGACGTCGGGAGGGGCGGTTCTGGCTACCGTTTCAACGTTCCTTCCCGCGGGAATGATGGCTTTGTTCCCGGTACTTACCAACCCGGACCCTTTCTGCGCGAGCTCGGCGCCTGGGTAGAAAAGAACGTCGTCCCCTTGTTTGAGCACCCTGCGAAGTATGTTTCTACACTCATTTGGATTGGCGTGGCTCTCCTGCTGCTCATCATTATCACAAGTGTAATCTTCGCCATCCTGCGCTATGTTTCGGAGGCAGCGGTCATCCGCATGGTGGACGAATACGAGCAGACCGGCGCGAAGGTCGGCTTCAAGGCAGGCTGGAAGATGGGCTGGACGCGGCGCGCCTTCCGTATGTGGGTGATTGATCTGGTCATCAACCTGCCGGTCATTCTCTTCGTTATGCTGCTGATTGGACTTGGCGTTCTGTTCTTCTTCAGCGCGCGGGGTGGCTATACCGTTCCATCCGTTGGAGGGAAGATCGCGGCCATCGGGTGCATGTTCCTGTTTCTATTCGCCCTTATCATCTTGATGGTGTTTCTCAATCTGCTACGCCAGTTCTTCGTGCGGGTAGCAGCTATAGAGAACGCTTCCATCGGCGAGTCATTCCAGCGGGGCTGGCAGATATTCAAACAAAACTGGAAGAGTGCCGCGCTGATGTGGTTGATCATGCTAGGCATTGGGATCGGCTATGCCATTGCCAGTGTCTTCATAGTCATCGTCCTCATCCCAGTGTTCGTTATCACCGGACTAGCGGGCTTGATCGTGGCTGCCATTCCCGGCCTGATCGCATTCGGCGTCGCCAGCCTCTTCGTCAGTGGGCCGCTGATCTGGATCATCGCCATTGTGGCGGCCCTGCCCTTCTTCATCACTCTCATGGGCTTGCCAATGCTGCTGATCGGCGGCTGGATGCAAATCTTCCAGTCCAGCGTCTGGACGCTGACCTATCGAGAACTCAAGCTTTCAGATGCCAACAAGCCATCTGAGATAGCGGCGCAGTCCAGTTGAACCCGGAATTCTTCCAGTATCCGGTCAATAATGAGCCATTGTAGGGCGGGTTTTATGGCAGCTATAAAAAGCCGCCCTACGAGCGTGTCTCAGCTCAAATGAAACATATTTTTCAATGAGGTCCAACATCCTTGTGGAGGAAAAGAAAATGAAGAAGATAACCTGGCTCGTTATCGGTGCAGTCGTCATCGCAGCTGCGGTTATTGGCGTTTTCTACCTAAGGGGGCGCAACCAAGCTTCGACTGCCACTCAATACCAAACCGCTGAGATCGCGCGCGGCGATCTGACCGCAACCATCGGCGCGACCGGGACGGTGCGCTCCAACCAGAGCGCTGTCCTGACCTGGCAAACGAGCGGCAGTGTAGAGACGGTGGATGTCAAGGTCGGCGAGCGGGTCAAGGCAGGTGAGGTATTGGCGACGCTTTCAGAGGGTTCACTGCCGCAAAGCGTCATCCTGGCAAAATCCGATCTGGTAAACGCGCAGAAGGCGCTCGCGGATCTGCTCGATTCCAAGTCGCAGCAGGCCCAAGCGCAGTTGGCTTTGGCCAATGCACAGAAGGATTACGACGCGGCTGTCATGAGCCGCAATAACGTCCGCGCCCATGCTAATCCGTCGCTGATCGAGAATTATCGCTCGAGTTATATCCTGGCGCAAGATAAGCTGGACAATGCAGAGGAAAATTACGATAATTTCTCCAACTTTCCGGATGATAGCCCCGCAAAGGCGCAGGCCTATAACATGCTCTACACCGCTCAACTGGAGCGCGACAAGGCCTATACCACTTGGCTTTGGTACGAGAACCCGCCCACGCCGCAGGACCTCGCTGTTGCGGAAGGTAAAGTCGCGGTCGCCAAAGCTACGCTCGACGACGCCCAACGCGAATGGGATCGCTTGAAAGACGGCCCTGACCCGGCTGATATAGAGGCCGCGCAGGCGAAAGTGGCAGCCATCCAGGCGACGATCAACATGGCAAAGCTCGAAGCGCCGTTTGCCGGGACGATCACCGAGGTGGACGTGATGCCAGGAGATCAAGTGCGGAGCGGCGCAAATGGTTTCCGCATTGACGATCTCTCCCATCTCCTGGCAGATGTCCAGGTCTCCGAAGTGGACATCAACAGCGTCAAGGTCGGCCAGCCGGTGACGATCACCTTCGATGCCATTCTCGACAAGGAGTATAACGGCAAAGTGACTCAGGTGGCCCAGGTTGGCGATGTAGTTCAAGGAGCGGTGAACTTCACCGTCACGGTCGAGATCACCGACGCGGATTCACAGGTCAAGCCCGGCATGACCGCGGCGGTCAATATCATCGTGAATTCCTTGACCAACGTATTGCTGGTGCCCAACCGGGCTGTCCGCTTGGTGGATAATCAGCGGGTGGTTTACGTGCTGCGCAATGGTCAACCGGTGGAGGTCCCAATCACGCTTGGCGCGTCTTCCGATACGGTGAGCGAGGTCCTGGCTGGCGATCTGAAAGAGGGTGACCAAGTCATTCTCAACCCGCCGACAACGTTGATCGGAGGCGGTAGGGGCCGAATCATCCTGGGAGGCGGTTAATGGAAATCCCGGTTATCACCGCCAAAGACTTGACCAAAGTCTATAAAATGGGTGAGGTGGAAGTCTACGCATTGCGCGGTGTGTCGCTGAATATCCAGCGCGGCGAGGTGATTGCCATTATGGGGCCATCCGGATCGGGCAAATCTACCCTGATGAACACCCTGGGCTGCCTCGACCGGCCAACTTCCGGCGAATATATCCTGGATGGGGAGATGGTTTCTACCCTCAACGACGACCAGTTGGCGACCATCCGCAACCGCAAGGTCGGCTTCGTCTTCCAGACCTTCAACCTGCTGGCGCGTACCACGGCCCTGGGCAATGTCGAGCTGCCGTTGCGTTATGCGGGGGTCACCCGTGACCGCAAAGCGCGGGCGCGCGCCGCCCTGGAAGCGGTGGATCTGGCCGACCGCATGAGCCACCGTCCTGCAGAGCTTTCCGGCGGCCAGCAGCAGCGCGTCGCCATCGCACGCGCCCTGGTCAATAATCCGGCCATCCTCATGGCCGACGAGCCGACTGGCAACCTAGATTC
>CAYZIQ010000198.1:0-3139 GCA_964478375.1 uncultured Chloroflexus sp.
CCATAACCTTCGGCCGGCGCGATCGCTACCGTGAACTTGTCCCCCAGGGAGCGGCCATCCAGCGCATTTTCCAGGCCGCTGATGATGTTGCCGAAGCCATGCAGGTAAGCAAGAGGCTCCTGACCTTTGGAACTGTCGAGGACGTCGCCCTCATTTTTGGTGAGCGTGTAGTGGATGGAGACGACTTTGTGATTGGCAATCTGCATGGGTTTCTCTATCTGGTATGAGTTGAACGGAAATAATAGCCGCTTTTGCCGGCGGGCGGCGCGGGATTAGTCCTTTCCAATCCTGAAATGAGCCTGAAGCAGGGGGGGATGAACCTGTTTAGGCGACGTCTGTTTGGGAGGTATTGATGAGTTGAAAGAGTTCGGCCCGGGCCTGATTGAGGCGGCGGGCGGCTTCATTATCGCTGTATTGGTTGGCCGTGGCATCCAGGACTTGAAAGCTGATCCCCGGCTTGAGGGACTGGGCGGCATTGGGCAGCGACTTCAATTTGTCATAGGGAGTCATGAGGTCCTGATAGCGGTAGTGCTTGCGGCGTTTGCCCTTGGCATCGATGGATTCGGTAGGGAAGTGGCAGGGGCGATGGAAATTCAGGTAGTCGGTCAGCGGGCCACGGGTGAAGCGGTTGACGGCCGTGGCGAAGCGGCCCGGGATGTGGCTGTAGCCGAGATGCTTGCGAACGGTGGAGCCGTTTTTGGATTCGACCAGAGCGTTATCGTTGGTTTGGCGGGCACGAGATTTGGTTTGCTCGATCCGGAGCTTCTCCAGGAGCTTGGCGACCCGATGGTTGATGTATTCGGACCCGTTATCGCTGTGGAAGCTGCGGATGCTGAAGGGAAATGCCGCGATGAGTTGCTCCAGAATCGGTAGCAGAAAATGCTCACTAATCCGCTCCACCGCACAGACCACCTGGAATTGGGTGACCTCATCAACCGCGTTAATCAGGTACACGCCCTTGATGCCCTCCAGATCACCCTGGTGCACCGAGTCGATCCGCAGGTAGCCGGGCTGGCCGTCGGGAGCGGGTTTGCGCCGTTCGCCGATGAGGCTCCGTACTGGCCGAGTTTTGTCGACATGACCGCGCCGGGTTCGGTAGGTCTTATGCTGGCGCAGGTTGTACAGATGGCCATTGGAGATCGTGGCCAACCGCTCGAAGCGGGCCTCGCCGTAGACGTGATACATGCGCTCGCAGAGCTTCCGCGTGGCGGGCCCTGACAGGGTGCCATGCAGCGCATCCACCTCCGCCAACAGGCGGATGTCAGCGTCCGTGTAGCGGCGCACAAAGGGCTTCGCCGGCCCCCGCCGACGGTCGGTAATGTCGCCTTCCGTAGAGAACTGTGTGATGGCGCGGGTCACTTGGGCCCGGGACAAGCCCGTCACCTTGGCCAGGTAACGACGCAACAGCCCTTTGTCGGCCCGAGTCCCATGCCGGTACTGAAAGCGCCTTAGCGTGTCCGTCATCCACTGCTGGGCAGCGGCGCGGTCGGTCAGGGTGAAGGCGATCGGCGCATTGCCGTCCACAAAGGCGCGAATCTGCGCCAGGGTCTGAAGTCCAGCGGTATGTAGGGTCACGATCATGTCTCCATGATCCCAACTTCCACGTCTTCAGGCTCATCTCACGGTGGAAATACGCTCCTCCCTTCGAGTTAAGGTCAAATCTGGTGTTTGGCATCTGAAGCGCGTGGGCTGATTAGGCGGCGAGTCGCTGCTGATCAATGTCATCATTGGCGACTGGAAGGCCATCCCGAAAGCGGGTTCCTCCCAACAGCTCATCAATACGTTCGGCCCCCCGAATTCGGCGCCAGGTTTTCTCGGCTTCCTCGATCAGCTTGAAAGCCAGTCCCAAAAAGGTGCTGCGCGATACACAGTTCTTGGTTCGGGTTGTGCGATGACGGACGGTGGCGAAGGTGGATTCGATGGGGTTTGTCGTGCGCAGGTGTACCCAATGTTCGGCTGGGAAGTCGTAGAAGGTTAACAAGGCCTCCCGGTCGCGTGACAGCTTCTCGACGGCCTTGGGATATTTGGCGCCGTACTGGTCCTGAAAACGGTCAAAGGCCCGGTTTGCCTCTGCCCGTGTCGGTGCCATCCAGATGTCGTGCAAGGCCGCCTTGGCTTTTGCCTGCAAGGATTTCGGCAGGGCATTCAGTACGTTTCCGGTCTTGTGCACCCAGCACCGTTGTCGACGGGATTCCGGGAAGATTTCGTCCATGGCGGCCCAGAAGCCCAATGCACCATCCCCCACCGCAACCCGTGGGCCGTCAGCAAGGCCCCGGGCGTTGAGGTCACGCAGCACGTCTCGCCAGGATTCCCTGGATTCGCGCCAACCGTCGCCAATCGTGACCAACTCCTTCCGTCCCGATGGGGTAACGCCAATGATCACCAGCAGGCACTGGCGAGCATCAGCCTCCTGCCTCAGTCCGGTGTGGATACCATCGACCCACCAATACACGTAGCGTTGGCCGCTCAGGTCACGCTTCATCCAGTGGTCATACTCGCCAGCCCATTGTGCCTTTAAGCGGGAAACCACATTCGGCGAGAGTCCCTTGGCCGCATCGCCGACCAGAACGGTCAGCGCCTCACGCATGTCGCCGGTAGAGATGCCCTTCAGGTAGAGCCAGGGCAATGCCGCCGAAACGCGCTGTGAACGACGCACAAAGGGAGGCACCAAGGCAGAGTTGAATTTCACCCCGTTCCCGCTGCGATCCCGTACCTTGGGAATCCGCACCGGGATCTGACCAATGGGCGTCAGGATGTCACGTTCAGGTAGGTAACCATTACGGACAACTGTCTGCCGCCCATCCAGTAAACGAACATTATCAAAGCTGGCCAGCAACTCCTGCACCTCGACCTCGATGGCTTTCTGGATCAAGTCCTGCGCGCCTCGCCGGATGAGTTCCTCCAAGGTGAGCCCCAACTCCGATTGCCCGGTGTCCCTCTCATTTGTATGCTTCATTTGGCGTGTCCTCTTTGTGGCTGAAAATGTGATCTCGTCAATCCATTCTCAGCAGAGACACGCCGCCTACTCAAGCACCCGCTACAACTTCAGACTTGGGGTCCGTACACCAGTTTCGACTTTAGCTCGGAAGGCAAGATCCGCTTCTCCTCGTCCATTCTGCCGCCCTACCTGCGGCGGACG
>CAYZIQ010000199.1:0-2854 GCA_964478375.1 uncultured Chloroflexus sp.
ACGGCCAATTCGACGTAATTGACCCCACGTGCGATCTCATCTGCAAGCCTGCGCTGCTGCCTCGAGACGAGCAGCCGGCGCGCCCCACTCCCAGCCGCGTTGCCCACCTGATGGAAGCGCGAGCGCGGCAGGTCCGGGAACATGCCGATGCGGATGGCGCTCTCCAGGTCGAGATAAGTTCCAAACGCCCCAGCGACAACGAATAGCTCGATATCCTTATCTTCGATGCCCGCCTCTGCGAGCAAGACTTCGATCCCTGCTCGGATCGCGCCTTTCGCCAGTTGGATTTCGTTCACATCCTGGCGAGTAACCTTGACCTCGCGCCCGACGCCGCTCTTTCCGGCAGGCGTCAGGACAAACTCCGTGACATTGCCGGCTACGCGCAGGTTGGGATGTTCCCCTTTCAACACACCGCGTTTATCCAGCAAGCACGCTCCGAGCAACTCGGCTACCACGTCGAGGATGCCCGAACCACAGATGCCGACCGCCTCTCCTCCACCGATGGTATGCACCTTGACCTCCCCGCCCTGGATGCGCACGCGCTCAACGGCGCCCGGAGCGGCGCGCATCCCGTCCGAGATGTGCGCGCCCTCAAAGGCCGGGCCGGAGGCGCACGAACAGCTATAGTGCTTCCCGGCATGGAACAGGCTGATTTCGGTGTTCGTGCCGATATCCAGTGCAACGGTTGTAGCAACAGCTTCAGCCGTTGATGAGCGACTTAAGTCGCCACTGCCATACAAATCTGCGCCGAGCAGCATGGACACGTGGTCCGCGCCGACATAACCGGCGATGTTGGGCGGCAGGTAAATGTATGCACCGACCGCCAGCCTCAGCCCAACCTGGCTGGCCGGGAACTGCAGCGCCTCGCCCACCGCCGCCACGTAAGGCGATTCGCCCAACTGCCTGACCGGCAAGCCAACAAACAGGTGATGCATGGCAGTATTGCCAACGATCACCGCCTCGACAACCTGTTCGTGAGAGACATTCGCCTCTGCGCATAAGCCATCCAGCAGATGATTGAGCGCCTCGACCAGCTTGGCCTGCAAGGTCAATAGACCATCGGCGTGTTCGTTGACATAGGTGATGCGGCTGATGACATCCTCACCGTAGGCGATTTGCGGATTCATCGCCCCGGCTTTAGCGACCGTCTCGCCGGTCTCGAGATTGACCAGATAAGCGGCTAATTTGGTCGTGCCGATGTCCACGGCCAGGCCGTACAGTAAACAGTGATCAGTAATCAGTGAACGGTCATCAGTATTCAGTGGAGGCAGGATTGCTACTACTTCGTTCCCACGAATAGCCAGGCGGACGCGCCACTGATTGGCGCGCAGTTTTTCGGGCAGGCTTGCGGCGACGGACAGGCTGAAATGCAAATCGGCGTGACTGAGAGCGGTCAGCGCATCGCGCAGGCGCGTCAGGTCGGAGCGCAGGTCATCGAGAGCCGGCGGCGGGACGGCGACCTCCAGCGGAACGGCAACCGGGTCAAGCTCGGTCGGGATTTCCTGGCCTTCCAACTGCAAACGCTGAGGAGTGGTGAAGGATTCGGGCGGGATGTCCACGCGCAGATTGCTGAGGACTTCCGCCTGGCAGGCTAAGCGGTAACCGGCGGCCAGGTCCTTGGCAGATAGCTCGGCCTCCTCGGTCAGTGTGAGGGGAGAGAGCTGGCCGGAAACAGGGCGCACGCGACAGGTCCCGCAGGCGCCCTCGCCGCCACAAATGGCGACCAGCTCCACGCCGGCCAAGCGGGCAGCCTCCAGCAAGTTCGTCCCGGCAGGGATTTCGATCCGCCGCCCGATGGGCTGCAAAACGACCTCGTAACTTGGTTTGGTCAAATCAGGCTCCCAGTTCGATGATCTTGTCATCATAAGCCATCACGACCTGCTGGCCGGGCGGCACGACCAGGAAATCGGCGTCCCACTCGCCGTCGAGCAAGCGCCGGACCAGGTCGAGATCGGCTGCGATGCGCTCGAAAACCCAACCGCGGCGTTCGGCCTCGGCGCGTGCCTGGGCTTCGACTTCGCCGTTATCGCCGAGCCCGGTGTCGAGATAGACAGCACGCTTGTAATGGCTGAGCCAGCCGTCCATGACTTCCATCAAGCGGTCGGCCTTGGCCTTGCCATATTTCTGGACGTAATGTTCGTACAAAGATTGCATGTCCGCTTCCGCGCCCTGACCCATGGCCAACGCGGCCGTGCCGCCGGAGTTGCGCTCCAGGTAATCCTGGGCGTACCAGTAGGTGCCTGGCTCTTTATCCACCTCCCCTTGATAGCGTTCCCGGCTGCCCAGGTAAAGCGTGATGCAATCATGGGCGCGCGGGATGACCAACGAGATCGAGCGCGCCGTCAATCCAGCCGTCGCCCCGCCACAGAGACCGTATGCCAGGGCGATGGCATCGTAGCCTTGACCCTCGGCCGCGTCCACCAAAGCTTGCAGCCGCAGGTGGATTTCCTCCGGCTTGTGCAGGTGACGCTCGACCAGGGCGACATCTACGATGTTATGGGATCGCGCCGCCCAATAGTAGACCGGGCGGGCTAGGGATTCACAGGAGTGGCAATAGAGACGCATGAATTGAACCGTATCGGTCATGCTACCCGCGGATACTATAGCGGGTAAGTGGACACTGGTCACCCTATCCGCTTATCCGCTCATCATCCGCTGGCAGGAATTATGCGACAAGCCTTCCTGCCTCGCCAGCAGCCTCCAGCCAGGCGCATTTAGCTACCAGTGCCTGCTCCAAGGCTTCCTCGGGGGTTTCACCAAACGCAGAGCACATTTCCAGGTCGGGAATATCAGCTATGTAGCCGCCGTCTTCCTCGCTGTAGATAATTTTGAGGTGATAATCTTTCATCCTTAG
>CAYZIQ010000200.1:0-2720 GCA_964478375.1 uncultured Chloroflexus sp.
GCAGGCAGTTCAACCGTCCCGCTGCCGGACTGGACGAGATAATACGGCACCCAGGCCACGCCGAACAGGCTGACGTAGACATCCGTCTTCTTGGGCAGGATGGGGATCTCGGTGATGTCGTTGACCACATCCCCCCATTGCCCGCTGGCGGCCTCCAGCGCCTGCCGACGCTGCTCCTCCAGCGCGGCCAGCTCCTGGTTGTACTGTTTCAACGCGTCAACCGACTCTTGCACATCTTCTTTGGCCTGCTCGGTCAAACGATGCTTGGACAGGGATGAGGAGAGTCGGCGTGCCGAACGCCGTCCGCCAAAGACGCCCAGCACGTTTTCTGCATGGGTCGCCAGCTCCTCACCCTTGCGCTGCTGGAGTTCGGTTTCATCCATCTTGAGTTCGCGTTCCTCGCGGGCGATCTTGTCTTTCAGCGTCTTGATCTGGCGGTCGAGCGCGGCAGTAGCTTTGGCGATCTCAGCATCGCGCGCGGCCCGGGCGGCCTCCGAGCAAGCTTTCATGAACTCAGCCTGCGAGACATCCGGCGTGGCAAAGACGCCCAAGGCTCGGCTGGCACGGACGGTCACCTTACTGGAACGGTAGACCCAGTCGCTGAAATCCCTTCGCATGGCAGACATCAGGCGGGCATCCGAGAAGGGCGCATCCAGCGCGGCAAAGCGCGCCTGCGGATCAGGGGCTGGATCCATCTCATCTGGGGTTAGCGGTCGCGCGGCCCAATCGTCCCAACGGACGACGCCGCGCTTTTCTGGGTTGAGCACCAGCGCCGACTTGACCTGTTCCACATCTAAGCTGTATTTGCGGTCGAGAAAACGCACCTGCGCCGAGGCGAGGATGGCCGGACGGTAGACGATCCCGGAAGCAGCCGCCTGTGGAGGCAAGGACACACCCGAGGCCGCCGCGGCTTTGGCAAACGAGGTATTCAACGGCAGGAAGAATTCGGCAATACCAGCGGGGATGGCAGGCCGGGTCTGGGAGGATTGCTGATTTACGATTGACGATTGGCGATTGGCAGCCGCGGGCGGTGTCGATTCGACAGGAACAGCGGGGACCGCCGGGATCGGCTCGAAACCTTCGGGCGCGGTGGGAGACTCTGGAGCCTGTGGCAGAGGTTTTACTGGCAACTGATCACTAATAACTGATGACTGGTAACTTGCCCCCACCAGTTTGTTCAGCGCCGGGATCTGGGTACGAGTCAACGGGCCGGCCAGGAAATTCATCGTCCAGCGCGTTTGGAAGGTCCCACTCGCTCCTCCCCTGTCGGTGGAGGGAAGCGCGTGGACGTTGTGCAGCAGGAAGATACGCTTGCCCAGGCTGGAGATGAGCTTGTCGTAGGCGCGGCGGTCGAGGCTCCCGGAAGCGGCGGATTCCAATCCATCCAGCAGACGCTGCTTATCCTGATCGGTTTGCAATTTGCCGATGAACCAGGTTCCGGCATTCGAGAGGGCTTTGTAGTCCACATCCACCGGATTCTGGGTGGCGAGCAGCAAGCCGAGGCCAAAGGCGCGCGCCTGCTTCAACATGCGCAGGAGGGGTTGCTTGGAGGGCGGGGCGGACTGCGGCGGCAAGTAGCCAAAGATTTCATCCATGTAGAGCAGGGCGCGCAGGGATGTGGCGCCCGTCTGGGTGCGCATCCAGGTCTCCACCGCCGAGAACAGGAGCGTGACAAAGAACATGCGCTCGGCGTCGCTCAGGTGCGCCAGGTAGAAGACGCTGTGGCGCGGACGGCCGTCCGGCGTGGTCAGCAGGGCGGCGATGTCCAGCGGTTGGCCCTCGCGCCAGATCTCGAAGGCCGGCGCGGCCAGGATGTTGTTCAACTGGAGTGCCAGCTCCGTGCGGTCTTTCGAGGGGAAGAAAGTGTCCACCGGGAAGGCGCCGAGCTTGTCGAAGGGCGGATTCTGGGTCTGCAAGATCAGCTCGGATAGGTCGAGAGACTGGCCTTTGCTCCAGGCGTTTTCGAAGATATTGGAAAGCAGAATGTGCTCGCGCGAGCGCAGAGGGTCAATGTCGGTGAAGCCGACCAGGCCCAGGAGCGCGGTGACGGTGCTGACGATCTGCTCGCGCAGCACGTCGCGATTGCCTTCCCACGGGATAGAGGGGGCGCGCAGCGAGGTCAGCACGCTGACGGGGATGCCAGCGTCCGAACCCGGCGTGTAGACGGCAAACTGGGCCGCGTTCTTGAGCGCCAGCAGCCGTGCGCGATCCATGCCCCACTCGGCCAACCCGTTCCGCCAGGCCAGGGCCGCGTCCGCCGCGGCCTGTTCCACCGACTTCCCGGCGCGGCGGGCCATTTCGGGGTCGAGCCAGGGCTGGAAGTCCTGCGGAGCTAAGTCGGGGAAGTGAAGAAGGAGATTGGTCAGGTCACCCTTGGGGTCTATCATCAGAGCGGGGATGCCCTGCAAAGCGGCCTCTTCCATTATAGCGATACACAGCCCAGTCTTGCCGGAGCCGGTCATACCGACCACCACGCCGTGCGTGGTCAGGTCGTTGGGATCATAGAGGAGCGGCTGGTCGAGGGGTTTACCAGTGGCAGTATCGAAAAGACGCCCGAGGTAGAATTTGTTTTCAGGCATGGGAGTCTCCTGTTCTCCGGCTAATTTACCCCATGTCGGCCAAAATTGCAACGGTGAAGCCCTGCTGGAGACCCCCGGTGTCTGCGAGACACCGGGGGTCTGGGTTTCTGGGTTAATGTGGGGTTGGGGTCAATTCAGGCA
>CAYZIQ010000201.1:0-2615 GCA_964478375.1 uncultured Chloroflexus sp.
CTACGGGCGCGAACTGCGTCGAGAAGAACACCAGACTGGACATGTCCACCTTGGGCGCTTCGGTCGGCTTGACTTCAGGGGCTTTCGTGGGTGCGGGCGCCGTAGTCGGTGCGGGCGCCGCGGTCGGCGCCGGGGCCGCCGGCGCCGTGGTCGGTGTGGGGGCTGGGGCAGGTGTGCCGCCGCAGGCCCCCACGATGAGAGCCAGCACGAGGAGCGCTGGCAGGATCAAAACCGATCTCCGTGGGGTCGAATGTCCTTTCACGTTTCTCCTCCTAACCCGGACGAAACCGGTGCCAAGAAAGTGATCGCCTGGCACTCAAATTCCCTGCTCAAAAAGCAAGAATTCCGCGGGTCAGGCCCTGATAGGGATGGCTATATCATGGTTGCTGCCAGGCGCCGGACAGGTGCAGCCCGGACCTCCATTGTCCGGCGATGATCATTTGGGATCTGACTGCCGCAACACATCACCTCCTTTGAGACTCGGTCGGCCCGGTCGGGCCGCCGATTGGGGCATACTGCCGCAGGATTGGCGCACCACGAGCTTCGGCTCCAGGATCACCTGACGGGAAGCCAGCTCCTCGCCGCGAATGAGTTGGATCAGCATTCGGCACACCTGGCGGCCGATCTGATAGATCGGTTGCCGAACAGTCGTCAAGGGGGGATGCGAATGTTCAGCAAGCGGGATGTCGTCGAACCCGGTCACTGCCAGGTCCACGCCGATAACCATCCCCCGTTCCTGAGCGGCGCTCATCACACCCAAAGCCATCAGGTCGTTGCTGGCTGCAATGGCGGTAGGGGGATGCGGGCGATCGAGCAAGCGATTCGCCTGCTGATATCCGCCCTTCTGGGTGAGATCCCCCACGACTATCAGGTCTTCATCGAGGGAGATCCCCTGCCTAGTCAGCCCTTCACGGAGCCCTTCAAGGCGATGCCGGGCAAACATCAACTCGGCCGGCGCCGCGATGAACGCGATGCGACGATGTCCCAGGCTGGCGAGGTGTTCGGCGACCAGGCGCATGCCATGCACGCCGTCTTCGTCGACAAACGGGAAGTCGAGATCGCCCGCGGTGCGGCCAAAGGCCACAAAAGGCATTCCGACATCGCTGAGATATTCGATGCGCGGATCGTGACAGCGCGTGCGCACCACGATGAAGCCATCCACTTGCCGGCCCTGCACCTTCTGCCGGTAGACTTCCAACTCCTTTTCGCCGGGCGCCCGGGTGGAAACCAACAAGTCATAGCCGCATTCGGCTGCCTGATTGCCCACGCCGGCCAGGATCTCGCTGAAGTACGGATCCGCAAAGCGCGGGCCAAAGGTCGGCAGGACCAACCCGACAGTATCGGAGTAGTGTTTTTGCAGCCGTTGCGCCAGCAAGTTGCGGGTGTAGCCCAGTTCGGCCGCGACGCGCCGCACCAGGACCTTGGTCTCCGGGCTCACGTCGTCGTAATCGTTCAACGCCCGGGAGACGGTGGTGATCGACTTCCCTGTGCGCTGGGCGATGTCCTTCAGTGTCGCGCTCATCATCGATTTCTCTGGCGTGGATGTGTGGAATGATACAGATGCTTGAAAGAGATTCATCCAAAACGTTTTGGCTGGAAGTTAGTATAAACCAAAACGTTTTGGATGTCAAGAGGCAATTTTTAAAATAGAGGCGTGACAGGTATCGGCTGGCTTTCAGGCAAGAAAAGAGCGTTCGATTTCCTGAATCAAGAATGGCAGATTCGGCTCCGTGAAACTGATACCGCGCGCCGGAAGCCGATGATGTTTGATGTCAGGTGGCACATGCATGTGGTGTGGGTGGGTGCTGGCAAGCTCAGGAATATGAGGGTGCTCGAAAGGGTCGTACCAAAGAATCTGCGTACCGCCCTGATAGACCTCGTAGCTGTAGTCGAGGATACATCCAGCATCGAAGTCTACGAGTTCCCATACGTCAAGCACGATATCGCCAGAGAAGGTTATCTGACCTTCCAGCTTTGCCAGTGTGGAGCCGACTGTGGCCAGGACCAACGTGGACCGACGAACGCTCGGGTAACGGTCCTGCAGCGAATAGATTAGCTCGCCGTAGGTCAGGAAATCGGTGATGGGCATTTACGAGACTCCAGCGGCTGCCATTTCGGGAACGAGGTGTAAAGCGCCGAGACCCGCCGTCTGGCGTAGCTTGCGCAAATAACGATACATCATTTCCTGGTAGCGCGCCTCGCGCTGCAACCTGGCTTCGTAATAGCCCACCCACTCAATAAAATCTCGGCTCTGGTCTAGTTCACCGGTCTTGTACAGACGGTAGAAATCCTCCGAAAGCAGGTTGTAACGCTGTTCCAGACGCGCCAGTTCAGCATTCAGCCCGTGTATGTCCTGGATGATGTCGTTCAGATTCATGCTTCTACCTCCATGCCTCGAACACTCTGGCGACTCTTGTCAATTCCATTATACTCACTCTGAGTGCAGGGGCAAACGTCCCGGCTTCGCTCACTCTTTCCCTTCCACCCACTTCTCGAACAACCCGCTCAATCGGCCTCCTCCATCTGGAAGCGAGAGCTAAGCAACAGCGTGAACTCGCGCGCCGACCCCTAGACGTAGCGCGCCGTGGCCCAGCCGCCGGCGTCCACCGTGCGGG